>NZ_JACAPY010000064.1:0-2054 GCF_013385455.1 Pseudomonas sp. G1002 | reverse complement strand
GCCCGGTTTCGGTCTTCGTTCTCCGGAGATTTGTCGTGCGCATTGATGTACGGCAGCCGGCCGACTACTCGGTGCTGGCCCGCGCAAACGTCGCGAACCGTCGCCCACCGGTCTAGCACTGCAGTGTATTCCGCCCGCTTGAAGGAGACGTCGTTGCTCATCGGGCGTATCCCATTTTGATAGCGGTGACCGGTTTGATGATCGGGTACTCGCGGTGGATGAAGTAGCCGCCGGCGTCGTTTGCGTGATCGATGCCAGCGGTCTTGTCTGGCTCCCCGTTCGAGCCCCACACCTGCTGCTCCAGGCCATCGGCGTAGGTCGGGCAAGTGAACGAGTTGATCAGGTAGCGGCGCTCGCCCTGCGCATTGCAGAAGACGGCGTTCATTGCGTTGATTCGGTCCTTCACCGGCGGGTTTGCTGCTGGAGCTATGACCGCGAACCCGGCCTGCTTGAGCATGGCCAGGTCGGTGATACTGGCGTTCACAGACTTGCGCGAATCGCCCGAGGCATCCGGGTAGATCCTGATCTCGCACGTCTTCTTGAAGTCGTTGCCGTCGTGCTGCCAGTAGCGCTCTTTGATGCGGCGGATCATGTCGGGCGTGTCGTAGCCGTCGATCAACTCATCCACGGCCCTGGGCAACCCCTGGTCGCGCTTAACATGGGTAATCGCCGCCATCTTGCCGACGTTGAAGTCCATCCCGATGAACAATGGCTCACCAGGCTGCACGGTGTCGAAGCATCCGTTGAGCTTACGGTCGTAGGCGGTGTAGATCGTGCCGGACGTCAGGTTGACGAACTGGCCTTTGAGGTACGCCATGATCAGCTGCGGCGGATACGACTCCATCAGGGAGGCGATGTAGTCATCCGGAAGATTGAGCTCGTTGTCGAAGGTGCTGGCCTGCACCAGGCCGTACATCTCCTTGAGCGACGGCTTGTCGCGCAGCTGCTTCACGAACTGCAGGAAGACGAACTTGAAGCCTTCCGGCGTCGTGGTGACATCCACCCCGTTCTTCAGCCCGGGCAAGTTGTAACGCATCCGGGCAATGATCTTGCGCCAAGCCTGCTGCGCCTTGACGGCAGTAAGCACGTCCAGCTCATCCACCAGGGCATGGCCAATCTTGAAGCCGACAATCGTCTGCGGCTTCTCCATCGAACGGCAAATCACAGTGCCGCGGTACTGCCGGCCGCTGTAGATGTGAACTTCGTGGTTCGCCTGGTTGATCTTGGTCTTCAGCCCCCAGTCGTAGGCCACCTCATCCATGGTCGGATAGAAGATGTCCCGGATTTGCGGGTAGGTCGGTGCGAAGTAGCCAGCGTTGACGCCGGGCCACTCCATGAAGTGCTTGCTCAGTGCCGAGCAGCCCACCCAGGTCTTGCCCGAGCCGAACCCGGCAACGAACGCACGAAACTTGTGGGGCAGTGTGAGGAACTGAGCCTGCGGAACGTTAAGGCTCGGCATTCGGCTTCCTCGCATCCACCACGTCGACCTGAATGCGGGTCGGGATCACCGGTTCATCGCCAGCCTCTTCTTTCCGTGCCCGGTTGACGTAGATGTCACCGGTTTCTTTCGCGGCCTGTTCGAGGATCTGCATGGCCAAGCCGATGTTCTTCATCGTCTCGGCCTTCTCCACAAAGCGGTTCATGGCGCGGAGGCGGAAGGCGCGGTTGGCGATCGGGATGTCAGCCGTCTCTTCGCGGAACCGCTTGCGGGTATCGTGGAACAGGGTCACCCATTTCTTTGCCAGGTCTCTCCCGGCGCGCTTGGTCGGGTCTTGGGCCTCGCACTGCTGACGTGTCACCTCAATGCCGAATTCTTCTCGGACGGCTGCTGCAACTTGGGACGGTGTGTCGAAGCACGCCAAGGCCTGAACCATGAAGCCTTTCACCTCACTGCTCAGGGCTGCCATAGGGTAAATTCCGTCTTAGGTCTGTCAGGGGTCAGGCCGATCTGAGCAGACAGGTTCCGCAGGCCCTCGCAATGTTCAATTTCCCCACCTCAGTAGGACTGTTTGCTGCATCCACCAATGCTTGAACGTCAGTGCTCGCACCATAGC
>NZ_JACAPY010000063.1:0-18159 GCF_013385455.1 Pseudomonas sp. G1002 | reverse complement strand
CATCCGCATCCGCATCAGCGTCAGCGTCCGCATCGGCATCAGCATCAGCATCAGCATCAGCATCAGCATCAGCATCAGCATCCGCATCAGCATCCGCATCCGCGTCGGCATCGGCATCGGCATCGGCGTCCGTATCATCAATATCAACAGCGATCACAGAAGCCGGAACAGACTCGTTGCCTGCTGCATCGGTCAATGTGACAGCCAGTGTTTCGCCGTTAACCTGAAGCGGATCCAGGGTGACTTGAAAATTACCGTCGTCGCCGACCGTGCCAGTGCCGATCACGTTGCCATCGGCGTCTTTCACGGTAACGGTCGCGCGCGGTTCGCCCTTGCCGGTGACGGTGCTGCCATCTTCGCCAACCACCAGGTTGGTTGGGGCATCCGGGGCGATGGTGTCCCCCGCGATGACGATGCCTGGCAGGGATTCCTTGCCCGAGAAGTTGCGCAGGAACACGCGTAGCCGCTCGCCATTGATGTGCAGCGAGTTCAGTTGCACCAGGAATGTGCCGTCATCTGCCACTGTTCCGCTGCCGACCACTTCACCAGCATCGTTGAGGACGATGACTTTGTGGGCCGCGGCGCCTTCACCGCTGAGCGTGTCACCCACGTCACTGATTGCCAGGTTGCGCGGCGCAAGCGGTGTCTCAATATCGGCGACAACCAGCGCACCCGGAGCCGACTCATTGCCGGCAGCGTCTTTGAGCGTGATCGCCAGGCTTTCGCCTTCGGGCGCGGGTGTGTCGAGCGAAACCTGGAAATTGCCATCCGCGCCGACGGTGCCCGTACCGATCACGTTGCCGCTGGCATCCTTGATGCTCACGGCAGCGTTCGGTTCACCTTTACCGCTGACAGTTGCGCCATCGGCACTGATCACCAGGTTGGTCGGCGCATCCGGGGCGGTGCTGTCGCCCGCCACCACGGGGCTGGCGGACGATTCATTGCCGGCAGCATCCTTGAGGGTGACTTGCAGGGTTTCGCCATTGGTTTGCGCAGTTCCCAGGGTGACCTGGAAGTTGCCTTCAGCATCCACGGTGCCGGTGCCGAGGACCTCGCCATTGGCATCCTTGATGATCACGGTCGAATTAGGCTCGCCCTTACCGCTGACGGTTGTACCGTCTGCACTGACGGCCAAACCGTTCGGTGCGGCGGGGGCGGTTGTATCACCCGCTACCACAGACGCAGGTTGCGATTCCTGACCCGCGGCATCCTTGAGGACGACTTGCAGGGTTTCGCCATTGGTTTGCGGCTTGTCCAGGTTGACCTGGAAGTTGCCGTCGGTACCCACAGTGCCTGTGCCCAGTACGTTACCGGCGGCATCCTTGACCGTGACTGTGGTGCCAGGCTGACCTTTACCGCTGACCACCGTGCCCGCGCTGTTGACCGATAAACCGGTCGCAGCACCGGGTGCAGGAACTGGCGTTTGATGATGGCCACCACCACCGCCACCACCGCTCAATGCCGCGGCGGTACCGCCGACGGCGAGGATGCCCAAGCCCCACAGCACCCAGTCCGGCACCGCACTGTCAGCGGCAATGGCTGCCACACCCAGGTCGTCCAGGGTCGAGATTTCGGTGAAGTTGAAACCCGAATACGGCGTGGAATAGTTGCCGAGCAACAATGTTCCGTCGGCATTTTCCAGTACCAGTTGGTTAGCGGAGCCGTCGGCTCCCACCACAAAAAAGTTCTGAATGGTGATGGTTTCTCCAGACTTCAGAGTGACCACCAGGTTTTGGCCGGACTGTTGAAACGATTGAACGCTTTCTTGTCCGAACGGCAGTTTTACAATGCTGGTTCCCTTGAGGCTGGCGTTGCCAAAGGCATGCTCTGTCGCCGTCCCCGTTGCCTTGTCGACAATAGTTATGTTTTTCATCTCTCACCCGTTTTTTATATGGACACACGTATTTCAGCGCGAGCGAATGCCCACGACGGTAGTTACCGCCGAGCACGAAACTCTTTTTGCGTTTATATAGGACTGGTCAGGATTTACAGCGATCAACCGACGCCGGTTTCTTCACGACATTGCAGACCCACACGCGTGCGCTTGCAACACGCTGACACCGAATGAGGTGGCACATCCTTGGCGTCAGAATAAGCCTGCCCGGGCCTTGGGCTGGACTGCATCGCAGCCCAGAGGTCGAGCAACCGGGAGAGGTGGCGGGCCAGGATGCGGGCTTTTTCAAGTTCCAGGGCGGCCTCGTTCGATGAGGCCGATAGCCCTGGGAAACCCGATGTACGCATCCATTCGCTAGCCATCTCTGACACACCTGCACAACTTTGAAAGTACTACGCTTCGGCGGAAGTTATCGAGACGCAGCAACCATGACCACGCTCGCAAAACCGATACTAGCGAGGCAATAGTCAACATCAAAGAGAAATGTAAACACGCAATAAACATGGGTGTTTAATGAGGGAAGCCACGACAAACCGAACACACATAACCGAGAAATCAATTATAACGGCATGATAATAGAGTGCCGCATGGACACTCACCGAATGAATAACCCATGATCAAAAACATGATATTTCAGCGTCACACCTGAAACTTGTAAAAGTTTATTTCACAACTATAACAATGCAAAAAAACCTTATCTATAGGCATTAGTCGATAAGTAATACCGCCCTCCCACAAACGTCGCGAAGGGGTTTATTCAGGCCAAAAAAAAGCACCAGTAGTGAGCTGGTGCTGGAAGGTCTACGCAGTAAAAATCAGGGGTCCACAGTGAAGAAGGACAATCGCCCTACTTTGGTTTTCGATAGCTGTTGATGATCGCCGAGAAGTCCTTGCCCCCTTCCCCACGTTGGCTCATCGATTGATACAACTGCTGCGCCACTGCGCCGAGGATCACCGGCTGGTGTGCCTGGCGGGCCGCTTCAGTGGCCAGTCCCAGATCCTTGAGCATCAGTTCCGCACCAAACCCACCGGTATAACCCCGGGACGACGGCGCCGTCTCGATAATCCCGGGCCATGGGTTGTAGGTGTCCGAACTCCAGCAGCGCCCGGTGGAGCTGTTGATGATTCCCGCCAACACTTGGGTGTCGATGCCCAGCGCATCACCCAGGGCCATGGCTTCGCTGACGCCGACCATGGTGATACCCAGCAGCAGGTTGTTGCAGATCTTGGCGATTTGCCCGGTGCCGACTTCGCCGCAATGGACGATGTTACGGCCCATCTGCGCCAATACCGGCTGCAGGGTGGCGAACAGTTCCGGGGTGGCGCCGACCATGAAGGTCAACGTTCCGGCCTGGGCACCGCCGGTGCCGCCGGACACTGGAGCATCCGCCATCACCACGCCTTGTTTCGCTGCCGCCGCCGCTACATCGCGGGCGGTCTGCGGGTCGATGGTGCTGCAATCCACCGCCGGCACGCCTTTGCCGATGCCGGCGAGCACGCCGTCTTCACCGAGCCACACACTGCGCACATGGGCCGCAGCCGGGAGCATGGTCACCACCAACTCGGCGCCTTCGGCTGCCGCGCGCGGTGAAGCGCTGGTGGTGCCGCCCAGTTCCGCCAGTTCCTTGAGCACGGTCTGGTTCAGGTCGAACAGGTTCAGCGCATGGCCAGCCTTGATCAGGTTGCGCGCCATCGGCGCGCCCATGTTGCCCAGGCCGATAAATGCAATCTTCATGGTCGTCTCCTCGATCAGCGCAGGTTGATGGTGGTGTTGACGCCATCGTTGACGCTGTCGTCGTCGAACCAGCGGCTGGTGACGGTTTTGGTCTGGGTGTAGAACTGCACCACTTGCTTGCCGTACGGGCCCAGGTCGCCGAGTTTCGAACCACGGGAACCGGTGAAGCTGAAGAACGGAACCGGCACGGGGATCGGGATGTTGATGCCGACCTGGCCCACATCGATTTCGCTCTGGAATTTACGCGCTGCCGCGCCGCTCTGGGTGAACAGGCCGGTGCCGTTGCCGAACGGGTTGGCGTTGACCAGGGCGATGGCTTGGTCGAGGGTGTCGACTTCCAGCACCACCAGTACCGGGCCGAAGATTTCCTGGGTGTAGATCTGCATGTCGGTGGTCACGCCGGAGAACAGAGTTGGGCCGACGAAGTTACCGTCTTCGAAACCCGGCACCTTGATGCCGCGGCCATCCAGCTCCAGCTTGGCACCTTCTTTTACGCCGCTTTCGATCAGGTCGAGAATGCGTGCCTTGGCGCGCTTGGAGATTACCGGACCCACATCGGTACCGGCTTCGCTGCCGGCGTTCACCTTGAGCTTTTGCGCCAGGGCCTTGAGGTCCGGCAGCCATTGCTTGGCCGCGCCTACCAGCACCACCACGGAAGTTGCCATGCAACGCTGACCCGCAGCACCGAAACCGGCGCCGACCAGGGCGTTCAGGGTTTGTTCGCGATTGGCATCCGGCAGCACCACGGCGTGGTTCTTGGCGCCCATCATCGATTGCACGCGCTTGCCGTGTTTACCGGCGAGGTCGTAGACGTGAGTCCCCACGGCGGTCGAACCGACGAAGGACACGGCCTTGATATCTTTGTGGGTGCACAGCGCATCCACCACGTCCTTGCCGCCGTGAACCACGTTCAGCACGCCGGCTGGCACCCCGGCTTCCAGCGCCAGTTCAACCAGCAGCAGGGTCGACAGCGGGTCCTGTTCCGATGGCTTGAGTACGAACGTGTTACCGCAAGCAATGGCCATCGGGAACATCCACAGCGGAATCATTGCCGGGAAGTTGAACGGGGTGATGCCGGCGCACACGCCGATCGGCTGGCGTAGGGTGTAGGTATCCACACCGCCGGCGACGTTTTCAGCGAATTCGCCCATCTGCAGGGTGCCGATGGAGCACGCGTGCTCGACCACTTCCAGGCCACGGAAAATGTCGCCTTCAGCGTCGGCAATGGTCTTGCCCTGCTCGGCACTCAGGACCACGGCGATGCGCTTGGAGTGCTCGCGGATCAAGGCTTGCAGCTTGAGCATGATGCGCATGCGCGCACCGATCGGCGTCAGCTTCCAGGTCT
The DNA here is from genome assembly GCF_013385455.1 of Pseudomonas sp. G1002. Lineage (NCBI taxonomy): Bacteria > Pseudomonadati > Pseudomonadota > Gammaproteobacteria > Pseudomonadales > Pseudomonadaceae > Pseudomonas > Pseudomonas sp. G1002. The sequence goes on along the minus strand of NZ_JACAPY010000063.1, from coordinate 13,185 downwards.
GGAAGGCGCGATGGGCGGCGTCGATGGCAGCGTTGACTTCTTCAGGGGTGGAAAACGGTACGCGGGCCAGCACTTGCTGGGTAGCGGGGTTGACGATGTCTTGCCATTCGGTGGTCCTGGATTCGACCCACTCGCCGTTGATCAGCAGCTTGACCTGTTTTACGGAAATATCGGCAGATGCGTTCATGTGGTCTCCAATTCTTGTAGGTATGCAGAGAACCAAGGCGTTGAATCGCCTTGAGGATGAGGCGTTCGGACTGTTTTTGGAGTATAGATGTGCAAACTTCTAATAAGAACGCACATAAAAGCCGGTCCAATATGCAAAAAAACATCACGTCACTGGGCTCCCTGAACTGGGATGACCTGAAGTTTTTCCTCGAAGTCGCGCGTACCCGCAAGGCCAGCGTCGCTGCCAAGCGCCTGGCGGTGGACTACACCACGGTGTCGCGGCGCATCAGTTCCCTTGAAGGATCGTTGGGCACTCTCCTGTTTGAAAAGTCCCGGACCAACGGCTTCGTATTGACCACCGAAGGCCAGCGCCTGCTGGGCTACGCCGAGTCCATCGAAAGCACGTTGCACATGGCCTGCGAACAGGTTTCCGGCTCCGGCGTGGCGCTGTCCGGCCACGTGCGCATGGGCTGCACCGAAGGGTTCGGCAGCTTCTTCGTCACCCCGCAACTGAGCCACTTCGTCGACACCTACCCGGCGATCTCGGTGGACATCCTGCCCCTGCCCCACTTCATCAGCCTGTCCAAGCGCGAGGCGGATATCGTCATCGCCCTGGAGCGGCCGGAACACGGGCCGTACGTGTGCTGCAAGCTGTGCGACTACAAGCTGCAGCTGTACGCGACGCAGGAATACCTGGACCAGCACCCGCCCATCCGCCGGGCGGCGGACCTGGCCGAGCATCCGTTTATCAGCTACGTGGATGATTTAGCGTTCAGTTCAGAGCTGCTGTACCTGGCCAATGTAGTGCCCGGCGCCAGCGCCAGTTTGCGCAGCACCAGCGTGATTGCGCAGTATGTGGCGGCGCAGCAAGGGCGCTCGCTGGCGATCCTGCCGTGCTTTTTGGCGGCACAGGACCCGCGATTGCTGCCGGTGCTGGGCAAGGAGATCAATATCACGCGGCAGTTCTGGATGTACTGCCGCGAGGACTTGAGGAAGTTGAAACGGATCACCCTGCTGTGGGATTACATCCGTGAGGTGACCGAGCAGAATCAGCCGTTGTTGATGGGGGAAACGCGGGAGATGGTGTTTGCCGATTAAATAAAATGTGGGAGCCGGGCTTGCCCGCGATAGCAGTGTGTCAGTCACCCAATACATCAACTGATCCACCGCCATCGCGGGCAAGCCCGGCTCCCACATTGATTGCATTCCAACTCGAACTGCCCGAAAGCCAGACTAGTCCGCAATTACCACAATCGACACCCGGCGATTCTCGGTGCGCCCCGCCGCTGTCGCGTTGGACGCCACCGGCTCGCTGCTGCCCAGCCCGCGCAGTTGTACGTTTTCTTCTTTCATCCCAACGCCTGCCAACACGTGCGCAACGCTTTTGGCTCGGCGCAGGGACAGTTGCTGGTTGTAGGTTTCCTTGCCCGAGGCGTCGGTGTGGCCGTCGACCCGCACGCGCTCAATGCCCACGCCCAGCAGCGCCTTGCCGATGCGCTGGACGATCTCGGTGCTGGGGGCATTCAGACTTTCGACGTCGCTGCCAAACAGCACCTTGCCCGAGAGGCCGAAGGCCCAGCCTTCGTCAGTCAGTTCAAAACCCTGCTGTTTGAGCACGGCGATTTGCGCCGGTGTCAGGCCTTTGGGCGGCGGGGTCTGGCAGCCGCTCAGGGCGAGCAGAGCCACGAGCAAGGTGATGAATAAAAAGCGTGCGGTCGAGAACAAGGGATCAACTCCTGTGTTGAACGTCGGCGGCGGGGGACTCCGATTCCGCCGTTTGCTGGCCACCCTGGGAAAGCCGTTTGGCCTGGTACATCGCCGCATCGGCGGCGTTGAGCAGGTTACCGGGGGTGGCGCCATGATCGGGGTAGACGGCGATGCCGATACTGAGTGAGGTCAATACGTGGGCGTCGCCGGGCAGCGCAATGGGCGCGTCCATGCTGGCGATGATTTTTTCGGCAATGCGCTGGGCGTCCTCAAGTCGGTGCAGAGGCGACAGCAAGATGGCGAACTCATCGCCGCCCAGGCGTGCCACCAGGTCGTCTTCACGCAGTTGCGCACGAATGCGCGTAGCCACTGCCACCAATACCGCATCGCCGGCGGCGTGGCCGAAGTTGTCGTTGATGTCTTTAAAGCGGTCGCTGTCGAGGAACAAGACCGCTACTTTCTCGTTGAGCTTGGCGGCGCTGCGCAGGGCGCGGATCAGCCGACCTTCGAAGAACGCACGGTTGGGCAGCCCGGTCAGGCTGTCGTGGCTGGCCTGGTGGGCGAGGGTTTCGTTTTCGCTTTGCAGGTGGGTCTGCCAGGCCTCCAGTTCGTCGAGCAGGGCATTGAAGTCATTGCCCAGGCTGTCGAGTTCGGCGATTTTCGCCGGCGGTACGCGTCGGTCAAAGGCCCGCTCGCTTCGGGCGGCGTGGGCCACCGAGGCCAGGCTGTGCAACGGCCCGGTGATGCCGCGTAACAAACGCCGCGCCAGGTACAGTGCAACCCAGGCGCTGAGGGCGGTGCACACCAGAATCCCGGCCAGGCCGCTGAGCAGGAAGCGCAACAGACTGCCGCCGTGGCCGGTCAGGTGCACGCTGCCGATGACCTGGCCCTGATGCAGGATCGGCTGGGTGATGGGCTGTTCGAGCAGGGCATGCGCCAACTGCAGCTCAATCATCGACAGCATCCCGGTTTCAGGGCGCTCCCAGTGGGCCAGTTGCTTGCCGTCGACGTTGAAGACTTCCGCCTCGGCCACTTCTTCCTCCGAGGCGATCACGCCCAACGCCTCGGTGGCCGCCGCGCTGTCGTTGAACACCACGGCCGCTTCCACGGTGTAGTTGATGGAGCGGGCGATCAGGTGCAGATTGTGGTCGGCATACACCCGCAGCGCGAGCACGCCGAGCAGGGTCAGGGAAATACTGGCCATGCTGACGGCCATCAGCGCCAGGCTCAGGTGCCCGCGCCCGATCACTGAACGCAAGGTTGGACGCACTGGCGCCTTATCGACACTCATGACCCCGACGCTCGACGTCGGGACAGCTGCAGCACACTCGGATGAATGCGCACACCGCTACGGGCAACGGAATCCAGGTTGACCTCGAACGACACCTGTTCGTCGGCTACCCGCAGGCAGAACAGGCTGCCCACGGTGCATTGGTCGCCGCCTTCGCTGATGCTGAGCACCGGATGGCCGATCAATGCCGCGAACAGGCGGCTGCGCTCGTCGCTGGTCAATTGGCCGATGTACACGGCATCGCAGGCATTGGCGATGTCTGGATGGTCGGCCAGCAAACGCTGCACCACTACCGGACGGCCGGTAGCCTGGGTGGTGCCTTTGACCAGGTCATCGGTGTATTGGGTTGGCCCGACGATGCACAAACGCAATTGCGCGGGCTCTACCGGCCAGCGGGCGTAACTGAGGATACCCAGGACCACTTGGGTGACGGCCTTGGCCCGCTGATCGGCCATGCCGGCAGGCGGCTGGGCAAAAACGAGGGGCGTGAACACGCACAGAAGCGCCAACAGCAGCATTCGTCTCCAGCTCAAACTTCGCTCTGTGGGCGAGACAGCCACGTTCATGCAGCGATTCTCTTTGATCTTCTCGGGATGATGCCGCAACGATAGCACAACGGCGGAAAACCCCCGAGGCGACACCCAGGAGGATTCCGACATTTTATTAAGAAAAATCACACATTTGGATCAGAAAATTTAGATGTCCCATCGGTCAGCTTCTTTGACGATCAAGTGCCCAGTTCCAGCATCAGCCCACTCAAGCGTTTCACCTTGCGGCTCACCGCCTCTTCGAATACGCCACCCCGGGGTTCGATCAGGCTGAACCAGTCCTTGGCGCGGGTGATGCCGGTGTAGATCAGCTCTTTGGTGAGCACCGGGTTCAAGGCGTCCGGCAAAATCAGTGCGGTGTGGGTGAATTCAGAGCCCTGAGATTTGTGCACCGTCATCGCGTAGACGGTTTCGACGTCGTTGAGCCGGCTGGGCAACACAAACCGTACGCCGCCCTGGCCATCGTTGCGCGGGAACGCGACGCGCAGAACCTGCGGCCCGCCGTCGCTTTCGGGCAGCTTGAGGGCGATACCGATATCGCCGTTCATCAGGCCCAGGCCGTAATCGTTGCGAGTCATCAACACCGGGCGCCCTTCGTACCATTGCTGGTCGCTGTCGATCAGCCGAGCCTTGAGCAGCGCGGCGGTAATGCGCAGGTTCAGGCCCTCCACGCCCCATGGGCCCTTGCGTACGGCGCAGAGCAGCTGGAAAGCGTCGAAGGCTTTCAGCAGCTTTTGCGCCCAGAGCGTCCAGGCCTCGTCATCCCGTGGCGTCTCCAGGGACGGACGCGCGGTCTGCAGCAGTTTCAGGTAATGGCGATAACCGTGGGCACCGTCGCCATGGCCGTCCAGCACCAGGCGCTCCAGGGCATGGTCGTGCTCGCCCTTGAGGCTGACGCAAAACAGGTCGGCATGGCTGCGGGCAGCCAGCAGTTTGCGGGCCTGCTCAGGGTTTTGCTGGTTGACCCAGCGGGCCAGTTGGCCAATGCCGCTGCCTTCGCCGAAACGCCGCGAGTAACGCAGCATCACCACTTGTTGCGCCAAGGGGTGGCTACCGTCGAGGTCTTCCTGCAGGCCGCTGGCGCCGAGGTCTTCGCCGCTGACCTGTTGCAGCCACTCGCGGGTTTGCGGGCTGTAGAAACCGGCTTCGGCGTCGCGGCACAAATCCCCCAGCACCGCCCCGGCTTCAACCGAGGCCAACTGGTCCTTGTCACCCAGCAGCACCAGGCGAGCATGGGGTGGCAAGGCGTCCAGCAGGTTGGCCATCATTTCCAGGTCGATCATCGAGGCTTCGTCCACTACCAGCACATCCAGGGGTAACGGATTGCCGATGTGATGCCGGAAGTGTCGGGTGCCGGGACGGCTGCCGAGCAAACGGTGAACGGTGGTGACCTGGGTCGGGATTTTGTCCTTCACCGCATCAGGCACTTTCAGCGACAGCACTTGCTGGCTGATGGACTCGGTCAAGCGCGCGGCCGCCTTGCCGGTGGGCGCGGCCAGACGGATACGCAACGCGCTGCCCGCTTCCACGGCGGGGGCCTGCAACAGCGCAAGCAAACGCACCACCGTGGTGGTCTTGCCGGTACCCGGCCCGCCGGTGACGATGCTGAATGCACCGCGGGTGGCCAAGGCGCAGGCGAGTTTTTGCCAGTCGACAACACCGTCTGGCGGGGCCTGGTCGAACAGGCGATTCAGGCGTTCGGGCAGATCGGCGGCAACGCTTTCCCGGGTGGCGAGTCGCAGGCGCAAAGCGCTGTCGATACGCCGTTCGTAGGTCCAGTAGCGGCGCAAGTACAGGCGTTTGCCCGACAGCACCAGTGGCCGGCTTTGCGCCTCCTCGCTGCCGTCGACGGCCAGTGCCACCAGACGGCTGGCGGCCAGGGCATGGCACCAATGGGCGCCGTCCAGGCCGTCGAGCAATTGTGATGGCAGCAGCATGACGCCGGTTTGCACATCGCCTTCGGGTGGCAGCGACAGAGCGAAATCCGGGGCCTTGAGGGTTTCGAACAGGTCCAGGCACACATGGCCATGGCCCAGTTGGTGGCTGGTCAGGGCCGCGGCCAGCAGGACTAAAGGGTCAGCCTGCGGATCGAGTTCGTGGAGGAAGCCGACAAAGGCCTTGTCCAGCGCGCGCAACCAGCCGCGCTGCACCCAGAGATCGAGCAGTTGCACCAGGTCGGCGGCGCGGCTGAGGGGCGTCAGCTCCTCAAGCGGTAACGGCGACAGGCTCATAGCAGCTCTCCTTGTTCCCAGGCGGGCTCGGCCTTGGGTGGTAGCGGTTTGCCCTGGAACAGCAGGTCCAGGCTTTCGATCAATTCCCGGGGCGGTCGGGTGAAATACGCGCCCTGGCTCGCGGAATGGGTGCCCCGCAGGAACAGGTACAACGCGCCGCCGACGTGACGGTCGTAGTCGTACTCCGGCAGCCGAGCCTTCAGCTGGCGATGCAGGGCCAGCAGGTAAAGTACGTATTGCAGGTCGTAACGATGGTCGAGGATCGACAGTTCCATGGCCTGCTGCGTGTAGGCCGAATCATCGGGACCAAGCCAATTGGATTTGTAGTCGGCCACGTAGTAGCGGCCTTCGTGTTCAAAGGTCAGGTCGATAAAACCCTTGAACATGCCGTTGAGCAGCACCGGTTCGGCGGCCACGCGGGATACGCCATTGTGAGTGTGCTGGCACACCAGTTTGTCGAGTGCGAGGACGTCGACCTTGTGGCTGGCAAACCAGAACTCCATTTCGATCTGGTACTGCCGCAACTCGCTAAGGGCCACCTGCCCGTTGCCCAGCGGCAACCGGGCTTGCAACAGATGCCCGAGCCAACCGCCGAGTGTGCCGATCCAGCCTTCCCAGCCGCGTCGGTTGCAGCGGCGGGCGACCGCATCTTCGATGGCCTCCGGGGTAACATTGAAGCCTTCGCCGCCCGCCCATTCCAGCAGGCCATGGAGAAAGGTGCCGGGATTCGGCCCGCGTGGGAAACGGTGAATATCGCCACCGGAAGCCGGCACTTCGCGTGGGGCATCCGGGTCGAGGCGTTCGTCATCGAACAGCTTCTGCGCTTGTGGGCTTTCCGGCGCTTCGAGGCTCGCCGCACTCATGCTCTCGCCGATACGCAGCGCACTGTAGGAAGCGATCCACCAGTTTTCTGCCGCCTTGCGCTTGGGCAGCAGCGGCGCGAGCAAGGTGGCTTCGTTACGCGGCGGGTGGAATACGACCGCATCGGCCTCGGGCATTTCTGCGTAATGCAGTGCCGGGCAACCTTCCTGCAGGTCAAGCAACCAGCGGGCCAGGCCGCCGGGCTCGCCAAGTGAAGCGCCGCCGCCGAGCAAGTAGCCCAGGGCCGACAGGTGCAGCACCGAGCTGTTGTTATTGCCACGCTTGAGGTCGGCGATGCCCAGCCAGCAGGCGTGTTTGGCGCGGGTCAGCGCCACGTAAAACAGACGCAAGTCTTCGGCCAGCCGTTCATCGTCGGCTTGGGCGATCAACTCGGCGGTGGGCCTGAGGCTGACCTGGGATTTGCCGTTTGCGTCGTGGTAATGCAACGGCAGGCGGCTGCCATCCACCGGTTTTGCCGAGCAAATGAACGGCAGGAAAACCAGGTCGTATTCCAGCCCCTTGGATTTGTGGATCGTTACCACTTTGACCAGTTGTTCATCACTTTCCAGGCGCAGGATCTGCTCTTCACCGGCCTGGCCGGAAAGCGCGAGATGTTCGGCCAGATGGCGAATCAGCGCTTGTTCACCGTCCAGCTCTGCGGCCGCCTGTTGCAGCAATTCCGAGAGGTGCAACAGGTTGGTCAATACCCGCTCGCCATCGCTGCGGGTGATCAGGGTTTGCGGCAATTTGAAGTCGTGCAACAGGCGCCGCAGCATCGGCAGCACGCCTTGGGTGCGCCAGATCGTACGGTAATCGCGGAACTGCATTACGCGTTGTTCCCACGCCAGTTCGTCCTGGTTCAGACGCTCCAGTTCGGGCAGCGACAGGTTCAAGGTGACGCAAGCCAGGGCGGCGCGCAGTGGGCGCTCGACGTCCGGCTCGGCACAGGCCTTGAGCCAGGCCAGCAGGTCGTGGGCTTCCTGGGCGGCGAACACGGAATCCTTATCGGAAAGGTAAACGCTGCGCACGCCACGGGCAGCCAGTTCACCGCGCACGGCCTGGGCTTCCTTGCCGTCGCGCACGAGGATGGCGATGTCTGACGGCAGCACGCCTTTGAAGCTAGCGTCTTTGCCGAGGAATCCGGCAGTTCCCTGCTGGCCGCCATTGAGTAACGCGACGATTTGACTGGCGCAGGACGCGGCCAACTGTTGGCGGTAGAGCACGCCGGAGATCGGCTGGTCGGTGGGTAGATGCCAGAGATTCAGCGCAGGCAACGTCTGACCGTTGACCTGCAGTTGTTCCTTACGGCCTTGGGACAATACCGACTGGAACGGCACCGGATTCGTACCGTCGGGTTCACGGAACAGGAACGCTCCACGGCCTTTTTCTGCGCGCTGGAATACGTGGTTTACCGCCTCGACCATGGCGTGGCTCGAACGGAAGTTGGTGCCCAGGGTGTGATGGCGGCCGGTGGTGGACTGGCGCGCGCGCAGGTAGGTGTAGATGTCGGCGCCACGGAAGGCGTAGATCGCCTGCTTTGGGTCGCCGATCAGGAACAGGCCGCTGTCGAGGTGGTTTTCTTCGATGCGGTAGATACTGTCGAAGATGCTGTATTGCACCGGGTCGGTGTCCTGGAATTCGTCGATCAGGGCGACCGGGAATTGCTCGCGGATCACGCTGGCCAAACGCTCGCCGCCGTCGGCTTGCAGGGCGGCGTTGAGGCGGATCAGCATGTCGTCGAAGCCCATTTCGGCGCGCCGGCGCTTTTCTTCTTCGAAGCGTTTCCCCACCCAGCCGGCGGCGTGTTGCAGCACAGCAGCATCGGGCGTTGGCAGGGCGTCGAGGCTGGCCTTGAGACTGGCCATGGCGTCGATACCCGGATGGCGTGGTGGTTCGCCTTTCCAGGCTTCGGCCATGCCGTCGGGGGTCAGGCGGGTGAAACCGGTGCCGATGTCCAGTTGTTCGAGAGACTCGTCAGCTGCCCAGGCGCTGATTTTTTCGAACCAGGGCTCGAAGTAACGGGCTTGCATCTTGCGACCATCGACGGCTTTGGCGGCGACGGCCTGCAGGCAAATGTTGCGCAATTCTTCTGCCCATTGTTGCCAGGGTGCCTTGAGCGCGACGAGTGCTTGGCGGCGCTCTTGCAGGCATTCGTTGATCAGCTCGGCGGGGTCGCGCGTTTCATCCGTGGGCCGCTCGCTGCCGAACAGCGCGCGTACCCGTGGCATCAGGGCCGCCGGGCCGCCCCAATTGTTGCGCACCCAGTTCAGCGCATCGTCGTGCATCGGGTAGCAGAACAGCCGCCAGTAGTCGCGCAGCACTTCGCCGAGCAGGTCGCTGTGGTCGGTCTCCAGGGTCTGGGTGAACAGGCTCCCGCTGTCGAAGGCGTGCTCGCGCAGCATGCGCTGGCACCAGCTGTGAATGGTCGAGACGGCGGCTTCATCCATCCACTGGGCGGCGATGTCCAGGCGATTGGCGCAGCCGGGCCATTGTGCGGGGCTGTATTGGTCGCGCAGTTCGGCGATCAACGCGTCGGGTTCTTCGATTTCTTCGCGGAAAAAACGCGCGGCTTCTGCCAGGCGGATTCGGATGCGTTCACGCAGCTCTTTGGTGGCGGCATCAGTGAAGGTTACGACGAGAATTTGCGGCGGCAGCAACTCGCGGCCGAAACCCGATTCGTCACCTCCGTGGCCGAGTACCAGACGCAGGTAGAGCGCCGAGATGGTAAATGTCTTGCCTGTGCCGGCACTGGCTTCGATCAGTTGGCTACCCTTGAGCGGGAAGGCCAGGGCCAGGGGTTTTGTACCGCTCATGCGCTGGCCTCCGCGCTGGTGAGTGATCGCCAGGGAGCGTTGATCAACGGTCGATAGAGGGTTTCGCACCAGCCTTCGAACTCTTCGCTGGCCATCAAGGCGGCGTAGTCGGGGAACTGTCGGATGAGCGCAGGGCTTTCACGGCGCTCGCCGTCGCTGGTTTGGCCGTCGCCTTCGTAGGCTTTGCTGGCGGCGGCTTGCGCTTTGGCCGGGTCGGTTTGACCGAGCCAGGCGAATGCGGTTTTAACGGCGACCGGCAGTGGTTCGCTCATGCCGGTTTTCCAGGCGAGCAGCAGGTTGTCGAGGAGCTCCCGGGCTGTGGCTTGCTCAAGTGGGGCCAATAGCAGTGTGTCGTCGCTGGCGACCAGGCCGGTACTTAACGGAAGGCCGCAGGCACAGGCCACCAGGTGGTTGACCCATGGGCGAATCAGGCGATGCCACTTACGGGTCTTGATCGAGCCGATGCTGTTGGGGATGGCGGTGACGCTTAGAAAGCCGCCATCGCTGCGTTGATGCAGGCCACTGATCCAACCTTCCAGCTGGATGCCTTGATGCTCAAAACTGATCGGTTCGGCGCTGGTGTGCGCAGTGGGCCAGAGTGCCAGGAGTTGCTGGTAACGCTGCAACAGGTCGGGCAGAGGCTCGATCAGTTCTTTGCGCAGGCATTCGCCGAAACCAACCATCGGCAACAAGCCACTGCCTTGCAGACGCAGGGCCTGGGCGTTGAGGGCTTCGTCGAGGTTGTCGGGGCGGGTGAGTGCCGCCGTGAGCAAACTGTCGCTCAGGCTATAGCGCTGCAGTGCATCGAGGACGAAGGGTTCTTCATCTTCCAGCGGGACTTCGGCGGCTTCGAAAAATACTTTCAGGCGCTGGCTGAAGAAGTGTTTGACCGGGTTGCGCAGGAAGTCTTGCAGCTGGCCGAGGCTCAGCGGTTCTTCCTGGGTGTAGGGTGCGAGGCTGCCGGTATCGGGCACGCTGTCCGGGGTTGCGTGGAGCAACTGCCATTCGCGGGCGTAGCTGAACAGCTTGTCACCTTCATGGAAGTAGCGGGCGCTGAAGGGCTGGAGCGGGTGTTCCTGGGTGGTGGCTTCCAGGAGTGGTTCGCCACTGGTGGTGTGCCAGCCGCTGGCAATGTGGTCGCGCAACTGCCCGATCAGGACCGATGCCGGGCGATCACTGTTGTCGCGGATACTGCGGCCGACCCAACTGATGTAGAGCTGGTCGCGGGCGGAGAGCAGGGCTTCGAGCAACAGGTAGCGGTCGTCTTCGCGGCGTGACCGATCGCCTGGGCGGTAGTCGCTGCCCATCAGGTCGAAGTCCAGCGGCGGTTGTGCGCGTGGGTAGTCGCCATCGTTCATGCCGAGTAGGCAAACCAGCTTGAACGGGATCGCGCGCATGGGCATCAAGGTACAAAAATTGACAGCTCCCGCGAGGAAGCGCTGGGACAGCCGGCCTTGGTCGAGGCCTGCCAGCCAGGCCTCGCGGACTACGGTCAGGGGTAATTCGTCATGCAGTCCGACGGACTCGCAGGTCTCCAGCCAGGTTTCTCTCAGTTGCTCGAGTTGACCCAACAGGTAGTCGTCGTGCTCGTTGCTCGGGAGGAAGAACAACTGCATCAGGTTTTGCAGGCGCTCGCCCCACTCTGTCGGTGCGGCAGGTTGCGAAAGTGCCTGGTGGGCGTCGTGCAGCGCATCGAGCAGTGCGACCAGCGGGCCGATCAAGGCCGCATCGAGTCCGCCGATTTCATCGTACGGCTCGATGCCATCGCAGGCAGCGCCCGTACCGACGGCGTAGCCCAGGAGCATGCGACGCAGGCCGAACCGCCAGCTGTTTTGCTCCAGCTCCTGGGGCAAGCCGAGGCCGGCGCGTTGCTCGGCGTTGAGGCCCCAACGGATACCGGCGCCTTCGATCCAGCGGTGCAGGGTCGGCAGGTCGCGTTCCTTGATGGCGAAGCGTTCCCGCAGTGCCGGGACGTCGAGCAGGTCGAGGATTTCGCTGACCGGAAAGCGGCTGTCCGGGAGCTTGAGCAGGTGCTCGACGGCGATCAGTAACGGATCGCGGCCGCGCTGGCCCTGGTCCGTAAGCGTGAACGGAATGAAGCGTAGGTCGCTTCTTTCAAGCTGGCCGAATACGGCGCGAATATGCGGCGCGTAGCTGTCGACGTCGGGGACCATGACGATGATGTCCCGTGGGCGCAGCGTGGGGTCGGCGCTGAAGCGCTGCAGTAACTGGTCGTGAAGAACTTCAACTTCGCGTTGGGCACTGTGGGCGATGTGGAAGCGAATGGAAGTGTCGCGCGCCAGGTCGACGCTTGGCCAGAGTTCACGGGTTTCGTTGAGGGGGCGCAGTTCGAGGATGTCGTCCTGGAGTTGGTTGAGCAAGGTGGTGGGCTCGCTCTCGCTGAACAGGTCGATACGACCGTCACGGAATGCCGAGCGGTAACTGTTGGGGTCGTCGTAGCTGTCCAACAGGTTGATGTAGTCGCGACCTTGCTTACCCCAGGCAGCGAGCAGCGGGTGGGCGTGCTGATGCAGGGTTTGCGGGTCGATGGTGACCGGCATTCCGGCCTTGCGTGCCTGGCGCTTGTATTCGTTTCGGAGCAGGTCTTTGTCGGCGACGATGTCGGACCAGTGATGGCGACAAGGGTTGTGCACACACAGCAGCACCTGGCTGAAACGGGCGAGGCCGGCAAGGGCTTCCAGCGCTTGGGCTGGCAAGGAGGAAATGCCGAAGACGATCACGCGGGAGGGCAGGCCTATCGGTGCCTGCTCCAGGCTATTGATGCGCTCGATAAAGCGTTGGTGAACTCCGGCGCGACTTTGAGCCATGCCCTCCTCTCCTACGTCCAACAGCAGGGCGCGCCACAGTTCGGCTTGCCAGCAGTTGGCCGGGCTCAAGGGTTTGGATTCGCCACGGCCATTGCGCAGTTGATGGCGACCGGCAGCCCAATCTTCCAGCCAGTCGGCACGGTAGACCTGGTATTGGTCGAACAGGTCGGCGAGGCGTTCCGCGAGTTGGTAGCGTTTGCGCAGATCCGTATCGTGGGTCAGGAAGCGTTGCAGGGGTTCGAAATGGGGTTGATCGATCAGCTCGGGGAGCAGGCGCATGAGGCGCCAGGTCAGTGGGGCTTTATCCAGCAGGGATTTCGGCGGGATCTCGTCTTTGCCCAGGACCATGCGATAGAGCTGCCACATAAAGCTGCCGGGAAGCTGCACATCAATAGCGGCAGCGATGCCGCAACCGCCCATGTCGTCGTCTTCAGGGTCTTCAGCCAGCGCCAGTTTCAGCCACTGGGCAATACCGTTGCTTTGTACCAGGGCGATTTCGTTTTCCAGGGGAGCCAGCGGGTAACGGCGCATCCAGCTGACAACCAGGCTGCGCAGCTCATCCAGGCGGTTGCCGTGAACCACCATGAATCCAGCACTGAGGGACGTCGCATCCGGCATAACGGCTTCCTTGGGAAAAGCAAAATCGAGGGATGGACTTTAGCATTGAAGACAATCGTAGGCTGCAAGTGAGGAACACTTGGAGACGCTCGCCATACTTTCCGACCGCCCAAAACAAAA
>NZ_JACAPY010000062.1:251-12097 GCF_013385455.1 Pseudomonas sp. G1002 | reverse complement strand
CTGTAAGAGCGGAACCAATAGCAGCCGTTACCCAAATAACGGATATACACCCAAAACTTCCCTAATCGTGCAAAGCCTTAGCCGCCCCCAACAACCCCCGAAACTTCAAATAACGTGCCTGCAAAACAGCCTGTTGAGCGCCGTCCGGGAAAAACCGTTGCTTCACCGGCATCCCCGCCTGCAACAGCGCCGCGCCCTGCCCACTCGACAGGAACCCCAACTTCGCTGCACCAATACACGCCCCCAACTCACTGCCATGCAACGTGTAGATCTCCCGCCCAAGAATATTGGCCAACAACTGCGCCCAATACTCACTGCGCGCCCCGCCCCCCACCAACGCACAAGCCCCCACCGTGGCCCCGGCCGACTGCACTGCATTCAATGCATCCAGCAACCCGAACCCAACCCCTTCCATCACCGCATACCCCAGCATGGCCGGCGTGCAGTCATGCCCCAGGCTCATGAAACCACCCCGCAACAACGGGTCGTTATGGGGCGTGCGCTCCCCCGCCAAATACGGCAAAAACAACGGATTGGAAACCGGCACGCCCTGCCCGATCGGCAACTCGGCCTGCACCCGATCCAGCAACGCCTGCTCATCAACCGACCCCGTCAACCGCGTCACCCACCGCAAGCAACTGGCCCCGGCCAGCATGGCGCCCATGGTGTACCAGCGATTAGGCAACGCATGACAAAAACTATGCACCGCACTCGCCGGATTCCCCGCCGAGTGATCAGTAATCGCCACGATGGCCGCACTCGTCCCCAACGTGATAAACGCATCACCCGCATTCACCGCCCCTATGCCCACCGCCGCCACCGGGTTGTCCCCGCCACCGCCGGCAATCACCAGGCCCTCAGCCAAGCCCAGTCGCCCCGCCGCAGCCGCATTCAAACAAGCACTGGCCGCGCCACCTTCTACCAGCCGTGGCATCTGCGCCAATCGCAAACCCGTGGCCTGCAGCATCGGTTCAAACCATTCACGGTTGGCCACATCCAGCCACAACGTCCCCGCACCATCGGACACATCACTCACGCGCTCACCACTCAAGCGCAGGCGCAGGTAGTCCTTGGGCGACAGCACGCAATCAATGGCGCTGAATACCGCCGGTTCATGCTCCTGCAACCACAGCAGCTTGGGCGCCGTGAGACCGGCCATCGGCAAGCTGCCGGTGACGTCGGCAAACTCACTGCCCAAGGCTTCTGCCTGGGCCATGGCACGGGAGTCATCCCAGAGAATCGCCGGGTACAACACCCGGTCGTCTTGCCCCAGCAATACCGCCCCGTGCATCTGCCCGGACAACCCGATGCAGCCGACACGGCCGTAGGCATCCGGCTGATCAGTGCGCAGTTGGTCCAGGGCCTTCAGGCATGCTTGCCACCAGTCCTCAGGAACCTGCTCGGACCAGCCTGCGTGCGGGCGCGAGACCGTCAGCCGCGCGCCCGCATGGGCGAGGACGTTGCCTTGCTCGTCCATCAGGATCGCCTTGAGTTCCGAAGTGCCGAGATCAATGCCAAGGGAAACCGCGTTGTTCATATCAGGGGCAGCCGCATGAGTTACGAATCTTCAGGGTGGGCGCGAGCCGCACGCTGTGTGTTTTACGCTTGGGCGACGCCATGCGCTCAAGCAGCAGGTTGACCGCCCGGGCGCCGAGTTCCTGGACCGGCTGTGCGATCAGGGTCAGGCGTGGCACGAAGAAATCCGCCCAGTCAAAATCATCGAAGCCCACCAGGGCCATCTGCCCGGGCACGTCGATATTCGCATCACGCAAGGCGTGCATCGCACCCAGGGTCATCAGGTTGTTGCCCGCCATGATTGCTGTGGGCGGTGTTGCCAGGGTCAATAACTGCGCGGTCGCTTGCCGTGCCGGCTCGCTGCTGGAACCACCGTTGACCAGCAATTGCGGGTCAAACACCAACCCTGCCGCCTGCAACGCGGCTTGATAGCCGGCCACGCGCTCATCGGAAGTGCCGAGCCCCGCCCGCCCGGAAATAAAGCCGATGCGCCGGTGGCCATGGCCGATCAAGTGCGCCACCAGGGCCTGGGTCGACTGGGTGTTTTCCACCCCGACCTGATCGAAACGATCACACATCATCCGGTCCACCAACACCGCCGGCACTTGATTGGCCTGCAGGTATTCCAGGGCCAGCGAACCGGTAGACGGCGCCAGCAGAATGCCGTCCACCCGCCGATGGTGCAGCGTCGTGACTACGCGCAATTCCTGTTCGGGATCGTCGTGGGTATCGACAAACAACATCATGTAGCCGTGCTTGGCGCACTCGGTTTCAATCGCGTGCACCGTTTCGCTGAAGTAGTGGTTGGACAGCGCCGAGATCGCCACGCCAATCGTATTGGTGGTGGACCGCGCCAGGGAACGCGCCAGCGTGTTGGGGATGTAGCCCACCTGCCGGATCGCGTCCTGCACCGCTTGCACCGTGTCCGGGCTGACCTTGCGGGTGCCGTTCAAGACGTGGGAAACCGTCGACGTCGACACCCCTGCAATTCTTGCCACATCCTCCATGGTTGCCACGGTGCTCACTCCTGGTTTCTTTTAATGTTTGCTGGACCAACCGCTGTAGGAACCGACGTTATCGCGGGTGATCAATTTTGGCGCCAGCAGGGTAACCGCTTCGGCGGGTTGTTTGTCATTGAGAATGTCATTGCCGACATTGACGGCGGTCTGGGCCATGGCCCATGGGTCCTGGCTGGCGGAGGCCTGGATCAGGGTGTCGGTCTTCAAGGCATTCTCGATGTCCGGCGCGCCGTCCACGGAGGTGATGATGATGCCGCTGCGTTTCAGTTGCTTGGCCGCCAGGTCGCTGCCGATGGCTTGCGGGTCGTTGATTGCGAACAGGCCGTCGATTTTCTGGAAGCGTGTCAGGTAGCCCTGCATCACGTTCAAGCCGCCTTCGCGGGAGCCCTTGCCGTCCTGGTCGTCCGACAGCACCTTGATCTCCGGGGCGCTGGCCAGCGCGGCTTTGCAGCCTTTGACCCGATCGGTCACGGCGGTGACCTGCGGGCCGTTCTGAATGATCACATTGCCCTTGCCCGACAGTTTGTCGACGATGAACTGGCAGGCGAGCTTGCCGGCCTCGACGTTGTCGGTCTGCACCGTGGCATTCACGCCCTTGGCGTCGACGTCCACGGCCACCACCACGATCCCGGCGTCGCGGGCTTTCTTGATCGCCGAGGCCATGGCCGACGGGTCGACGGCGTTGAGCAGGATCAGGTCGACCTTGGACGAGATGAAGTTGTCGATCTGCGAGAACTGCTTGCTCAGGTCATAGTCGGCCGACACCGAGGTGACTTTCACCGCCGGGTTCAGCTCCTTGGCCCGCGCCGTGGCACCGTCGGCCAAGGTCACGAAATACGGGTTGCCCAGGGACCCCATGCTGATGCCGATGGCTTTCAGTTCACGGGCTTGCACCGCCTGGGACATCAACACGGCAACGCCCAGGGAGGCGACAACAGGAAACATGCGTTTGAAGTTCATGATGACTCTCTTGTGATTGTTGTTTGAGTGAAATCAGGTCCGCGCACCGGACTGGCGATAGCGGTCCAGCGCTACCGCGCCAATGATCACGATGCCCTTGATGATGTACTGCCAGATATCCGAGACGCCCAGCAGCACCAGGCCGTTGGTCAATACCGCGATGATCAGCGCACCAATCAGCGTGCCGCCGATGGTGCCGACGCCGCCGGTAAAGCTGGTGCCGCCGAGGATCACTGCGGCAATCGCATCCAGCTCATAGGATTGCCCCAGCTGCAGGCCATTGGCGGCGAACAGGCGTGACGCGCTCATCACCGCGCCCAACCCGGCCAACGCACCGGACATGGCATAGACGAACAGCAGGACCTTCCACACCTTGATCCCCGACAGCCGCGCCGCTTCCGGGTTGCCGCCCACGGAGTAGATTTGCACCCCCATCACCGTGCGCCGCAGGATGAACCACGACAGCGCAATCACGGCCACGGCAATGATCACCAGCCAGGGCACGCCCAGCACCGAATCGTTGCCAATAAAGGCAAACGGCAAATCAGGGTTGAATACGGTCTTGTCGTCGGCCAGCAACCTCGCCAACCCGCGCATGGCGGTCAGCGCACCCAGGGTGACGATAAACGGCGGCAGGCGCATGAAGGCGATCAGGCCGCCGTTGACCAGGCCCAGCAACAGGCCGAAGCCAACCCCGGCGGCAATCCCGAACATGCCGAACTGCGGTGACATCGACGCTTGCAACGCAACCACAGCCGAAGCCGCAAGAATCGCTCCCACCGACAAGTCGATGCCCGCCGTGAGGATCACAAAGGTCATCCCCGCCGCCAGCACCACGTTGACCGACGCCTGCTGGGTGATGATCGACAGGTTCTGCACCGTCATGAAGTTCTCGCTGGCCAGGGCAAAACCCACCAGCAACAGCACCAGCACCGGCAACATGCCCACCGTGCGCATCAGTTCGCGAATACGCTCAGCCTTGCCGATCGTTGCCACAGTCATTGTGTTGCTCCCGCTTGTCGTTGAATTAGCCATGGGCGGCCACCTGTTCGCTGCCGGTGGCGAGGTCGATGATCGCCTCCTGGGAAATATCCAGCCCCGATGCCCCGCCCACTTCGGCCACCAGTTGCCCTTCGCGCATGATCAGCACGCGGTCGCAGGTGCCGATGATTTCCGGCAGTTCGCTGGAGATCACCACGATGCCCACGCCGGCCTTGGCCAACTGGTTGATGATGCGGTAGATCTCGGATTTGGAGCCGATGTCCACGCCACGGGTGGGTTCGTCGAGGATCAGTACGTGGGGCTTGACCTCCAGCAGTCGGGCCAGCAGCACCTTCTGCTGATTGCCGCCGGACAAGCTGCCGACATTGACCTTGCCCGAGGCCACGCGGATCGACAGGGACTTGATCGCATCGCGTGAGCGTTGTGCGGCGTGGCCACGGTCGAGCACGCCACCGGCATGGGCATCCGGCACACACGCACAGACGTTGATGTTGTCGGCCACGCTCATGTCGAGAAACAGGCCCTGGGCCTTGCGGTCCTCGGTGAGGTAGACGACACCGGCACGAATCGCATCCGCCGGGTTGCGCAGTTGGGTCACGGTTTTGCCGACCACCTCCAGGGTGCCGGAGGTGCGTGGGTCGGCGGCAAAGATCAGCCGTGCCAGTTCGGTACGCCCGGCGCCCACCAGGCCGGCGATGCCCAGCACTTCACCGGCGTGCAGGTCAAAGCTGCAGTTGCGCACGCGCTTGCCGTCGGCCATGTCGCGCACGCGCATCACCACCTGGCCGGGGTCGTAGGCCGCATGTTCCTTCTTGTAGAAACCTGACAGGTCGCGGCCCACCATCATCTTCACCAGCACTTCGGCCGACAGCACGTCCCGCGCCAGCTCGCCGACGTACTCGCCGTCCCGCAGCACCGAGACCCGGTCCGACAGCTCGTAGATTTCCGCCATGCGATGGCTGATGTAGATGATCGCCAGGCCCTGGCTGCGCAGCTGTTTGATCAGCGCAAACAGGCGGTCGGTTTCCCGGGAAGACAGCGGCGTGGTGGGCTCGTCCATCACCAGGATTTTCGCGTGGGCATGCAGCGCCCGGGCGATTTCTACCAGTTGGCGCTCGGCGATGGACAGGCTGGCGACGCGGGTGGTGGGCAGGAACTCCGCGCCGAGCCTTGCCAGCACTTCCGCCACCCCGGCTTCCATGCCCTTGCGGTCGATGGTCCAGCCACGGCGCAGTTCACGGCCCAGGTAGATGTTCTCGGCCACCGTGAGGTTCGGACACAGGCTCAGTTCCTGGTAGATCACGGCAATGCCGAGGGCTTTGGCGGAGGCTGGGTTGTAGCTGGCGACGGGCTGGCCATCGATGCGGATGGTGCCGCCATCATCGGCCTGGTAGGCACCGGAGAGGATCTTCATCAAGGTCGATTTGCCGGCGCCGTTCTCACCCATCAAGGCGTGGATTTCACCGGGGTAGACCTTCAGGCTGACGTTCTTGAGCACCCGCAGGCCGTTGAAGGTCTTGCTGATGCCCTGCATTTCAAGCAAGGGTTCAAGGCTCATGACTGAGCTCCTGGTTTTATTATTGTTGTGTTCGGGCGTTTGCCGATGGCAGTCATCGGCAGACCTGATTGCTGCCGACTCTAATCAGATACATTTGCTTACGCAAGCGCTTGCGTCAGCCGTTTATCGTTTGATTAAACGTTTCACCTGATGAATAAATGTTCATCCAGCGACCTGGAGAGACTAATTGCAGATAAAACCGCCGTTTTTCCACCTTCACCTATCCGATTGAGTGTTTTTCTAAAAATAACACCGCGTTTGGCCACTACGATCCCTGTCGGTTGCGGTTTATCTGCTATCGTCCAAAGACCTCATCTCCTCCTCATCGCGCGTGCGCGATCTTCTGTGAGCATGCTCTGCGGCGCCGCCTTTGGCAGCGTCGGGCCTGAAGTTCACGGAACACTGCACCATGGACAACTCTTCAGTCGACAGCCCGGCGGAGCCGCAATCCCGGGCTGAAAAAATCGTCGAATTCAAACGCCAGAAAACCCTGCTCAAGGCCGGCGCCTTGCAAGATGCGATCTTCAACAGCGCCTACTTCTCCAGCATCGCCACCGACGAAAAAGGCGTAATCCAGATTTTCAACGTCGGTGCCGAACGCATGCTTGGCTACGCCGCCGCCGATGTGCTGAACCGCGTCACACCGGCCGACATTTCCGACCCCGCCGAGCTGATCACCCGCGCCGCCGCCCTCAGCCTGGAACTGGACACACCGATCACGCCGGGCTTTGAGGCCCTGGTGTTCAAGGCCTCCCGGGGCATCGAAGACATTTACGAACTGACCTATATCCGCAAGGACAACAGTCGCCTGTCGGCCATGGTGTCGGTGACCGCCCTGCGCAACCGCAACGACGCGATCATCGGCTACCTGCTGATCGGCACCGACAACACCGCGCGCAAGCAGGAAGAGGCGCAACGCAAAGGCTTTGAGCGCGCCCTGGAAGAGAAGAACCTGGAGCTGGAACACGCCAGCCACATGAAGTCCGAGTTCCTTGCCACCATGTCCCACGAGCTGCGCACGCCGCTGAATGCGGTGATCGGTTTTTCCGAGGCGCTCAAGGACGGCCTGGTGGGCGACATGAGCGATATCCAGCGCGAGTACATCGGCGATATCTTCACCAGCGGCCAGCACTTGCTGTCGCTGATCAACGACATCCTCGACCTGTCCAAGGTCGAGGCCGGCATGATGGACCTGGAACTGGAAGCCGTGGAGTTGGCCGGCCTGTTGGCCAACAGCCTGCTGATCGTGCGGGAAAAGGCCGCATTGCAGCGCATCCAGTTGAAACTCGAAAGCCCGGACGACTTCGGCGCGCTGGAACTGGACCTGCGCAAGACCAAGCAGATCATCTACAACCTGCTGGCCAATGCGGTGAAGTTCAGCGAGCACGGCGGCTCGGTGACGCTCTCGGTGCGCGAGGTGAATCGTGGGCAAGTGGGGCAGATTCCCGGCGACTGGCCCACCCACGGCTTTGCCCTGCAACCCAGCGAGCAGCAACAGTTCCTGGAATTCAGCGTCAGCGACACCGGCATCGGTATCGCCCGGCACGACATGAGCAAGCTGTTCAAGGCTTTCAGCCAGATCGACAGCAGCCTGGCGCGCAAATTCGAAGGCACGGGCCTGGGCCTGGCGATGGTCAAGCAACTCACCGACCTGCACGGCGGCAGTGTCGCCGTGGCCAGCCGCGAAGGTGCCGGCGCGCGATTTGTGGTGTGGCTGCCGCTGCACCGTGCCGCGGATGCGGAGGCCCCATGGCCGAAATCCTGATCGTCGAAGACAACGAGGCCAATATGCGCCTCGCCCGCCTGTTGCTGGTGAACGCCGGCCACAGCGTGTTGTGGGCCGCCGATGCCGAGACCGGGCTGACCCTGGCCCGGGAAAAACAACCGGCATTGATCCTGATGGACATCCAGTTGCCGGGCATGGACGGCCTGGCAGCCACGTCACTGCTCAAGCAGGACCCTCATACCGCGCACATCCCGGTGATCGCCCTGACGGCCATGGCCATGAAGGAAGACCGTGACAAGACCCTGCGGGCCGGCTGCGATGCCTACATCATCAAGCCCCTGCGCTACAAAGAGCTGTACCAGGTGGTCGACACGCTGCTGCAAAAGAACATTACTCCCTCGACTTGAGTCCTCTCCATGGCCAGCCAACCCGCAACGCTGTTGATCGTTGATGATGAAATCCAGGTGCGCAAGCTGCTGGAAACCCTGCTGCGCCACGAGGGTTACCAGACCGTGAGCGCCGCCAGTGGTGAAGAAGCCTTGCAGTTGGTGGCGCAGCGGCCGCCGGACTTAATCCTGCTGGACATCATGATGCCGGGCATGGACGGCTATGAAGTGGCCAACCAGCTCAAGGGCAACCAGGCCACGGCGAACATTCCGATCATCATGCTTTCGGCATTGAGTGAGTCCAGCGCGCGGCTCAGCGGCCTGGAAACCGGTGCCGAGGAGTTCATCAGCAAGCCGGTGGAGCGGGTCGAGTTGTGGCTACGGGTACGCAACCTGCTGCGGCTCAAGGCCCACGGCGATCGGTTGAAAAACCATAGCCAGTTGTTGGAGCAGCAACTTCAACACCACCAAAATGAGTCCTCGCGGTTGAATGTGCATGATCTGGCGCGCCTGGACCTGGAAAAAGCCCTGCGCCTGGCGGTCGAGCGCGAAGAATTCGTGCTGCATTACCAACCCAAGGTCGAACTGGCCAACGGTCAGGTGTGCGCCCTCGAGGCCCTGCTGCGCTGGGACCGGCCCGGTTACGGTGCGGTGTCTCCAGCGGCCTTCATACCGATCCTGGAAAGCCAGGGCTTGATCGTCACGCTCGGGCGTTGGGTGATCGACAACGTGTGCCGCCAGATCGCTGCCTGGCAATCCGGCACGGTGGGCGCGGTGGAGGTATCGGTCAACGTTTCGGGGCATCAATTGATCGAGGGTGACCTGATTGCCGATATCGCCCAGTCCCTCGCCCAGGCCGGCGTAGAAGCGCATTGGCTGGAAGTTGAATTGACCGAAGGCTCGCTGATGGAGAACACCCAGCACACCATCGCCAGCTTGCAGCGCCTGCGGGCGATGGGGGTGAAGATCTCCATCGACGACTTCGGCACCGGCTATTCCAGCCTGGCCTACCTGCGGCGGTTTCCGATCGATACGCTGAAAATCGATATCGCGTTTATCCGCGAAGTCACCAGCAACCCGCAAGACGCTGCCATCACCCGCACCATCATCGAACTGGCCCACAGCCTGAAGCTGCGAGTGGTGGCCGAAGGCGTGGAAACCCAGGCGCAGCTGGAGTTTCTGCGGGAAGCCGGCTGCGATCAGATCCAGGGGTATCTGTTCAGCCGGCCTTTGCCGATGAAGGAGTTGGAGCGCCTGCTGCTGGATAAGCGCAGCCTGGTCAGGCCGCAGCCTCACTGACTTCGAACAACCCCACCAGCTTCTGCAACTTGTTGGCATTCACCCGCACGGTTTCCGCGCTGGTCTGCAACACCCCTACGGTCAGGCGCATTTGCTCCGAAGAGTGGCTGACCTGCTTGATGGTCTTGCCATAGTCGAGGCTGCGGGCGTTGAGCTGCTGGATGATGCTGAACATGCTCTCCACCGCCTGGTGCAGGTGCACGTTCTCCGAGGAGGCGTCCTCGGCCAGGCGCAGGCTGCTGTCGACGTTGGTCACGCCGTTTTCCATGAAGCCTACGGCCTTGCGGGTTTCGCCTTGCAGGCCCTCGACCATCTGGCGAATGTCTTCCGCTGCCTTGGAAGTGCGTGACGCCAGGGTGCGGACTTCGTCGGCCACCACCGCAAAACCGCGGCCATG
Organism: Pseudomonas sp. G1002; assembly: GCF_013385455.1. Classification (NCBI taxonomy): domain Bacteria; kingdom Pseudomonadati; phylum Pseudomonadota; class Gammaproteobacteria; order Pseudomonadales; family Pseudomonadaceae; genus Pseudomonas; species Pseudomonas sp. G1002. The sequence goes on along the minus strand of NZ_JACAPY010000062.1, from coordinate 2,235 downwards.
CTCGCCTGCCCGCGCCGCTTCGATGGCCGCATTCAGGGCCAGCAGGTTGGTCTGGTTGGTGATGTCGCTGATCAACCCGGTGATGTTGCTGATCTGTGCCATGCGGCTGTCCAGCAGTTGCACGCTTTCCGAGGAGCGCTGCACCACATCGCGAATCGACTGGGTGCCGACCTGTACCGCGAGGAATTGCTCGCGGGCGCGGCTGACCACCTCGTCCATGGCCTGCTTCATTTGCTCGGCGCTCACCGAGGCTTGCTGGATTTCTCCCAGTTGCTCTTCAACGATGATCATCATGCGGTGGGTCGCGTCGGCCACTTCATGGGACATCAACCCGGCCGCCTCGCTGCGGCCGAGCATCAATTGGTTGGTGTTGCCAACGCTGTGGCTGGCCTTGACCACCTGGCCGACCACCGAATCCAGGCGGTCGATGAAGCTGTTGATCCAGCGGCTCATGTCGCCGGTTTCGTCGTTGACCATGCGCCCGCTGTCCAGGCGTTGGCGCAGGTTGCCCTCGCCTTCGGCAACGGTGCGGATGACCTCGGTCATTTCATTCAGGCGTGCGGCCAGGCGCCTGGGGCCCAGGCGGCTGAACAGCAAGGCCGCGACGACCATGCTCAGCACCTCGCACGCATCGGTCCAGGCGGCGGGCAAACCACTGTAGTGACGGACCAGGAAGTTGCAGGCAAACAGGCCGGCCATGGTCGCCAGATAGGGCTTCATCAAGCCGTGGCTCAGGGAGCGCCGGCGGTAGACCTCTTCCAGGTCGGCCTCGCACATCATGCCCCAGCGATCCGGCGAGCCCGGCAGTTCGAAGGTCACGCCCTTGCCCACCACCGGGATGTGACGGTAGTCGGAATAGCCGGGATAGGTGACAAACAGGTTCGAGCCCTTGCGGATGGTTTCCCGCACGCCGGGGTGCAGTTGTTGGGTGGCGGGGTCGATAAACCGCAATTCCAGCTCGGTGTGGCGCTGGATCTGTACGGTTTTCCAGGGTGTGTGCACGCCGCTCTTGAGATTTTCACCGTGGGTGAAGGTGCCGTCCTCGAAGCGTGAGCGGGACAGCGCAATGCCCGGCTGCAGCGCCGGGTCGAAGCGCGATTGCACCATGAACAGGTAGTTATCGCCGGACTCGGGGAAGATATGCCCGGCCTCGCGCTGGATCAAATCCCCGAGTATGTCGTTGGGCACCCGACCGCAGAGGCAGCCGACCACCCTGCCCTCGCGGGTCAATGGTTGGTAGAACATCAGGGTCACTTCGTCATGGAAGCGCGAAGACGAAGGGCCAATCTGCAAGGTCAGCGGGTCGCTGTAGGGACCGTGGAGGAATGGCGCCTTGAGCCCGGCGGCCAGGGCTTGTTGATTGAGCGCGCGGTGACTGGCCTGGCTCCAGGTACTCGCCAGTAATTCGCCCTTTGGGTCGACGATAAACAGCTCGGAGAAATCCCCGGCCTGGTGCAGTTTTTCCAGCAGCAGGCTGTTGTCGGTGAGCACGGAATCGCGGGCCAGTGTCGTGGCCAGTTCGTTGAGGTGTTCCCACTGTTCGCGGGTCCAGGTTTGCAGGAGTTTGACCCGGGTTTCGGCAATGGCCTCGAAGGTTTGCTCCATCACCGGGTACACCGCGCGGTTGAGGTGGCAGGACCAGCCCATGGCGAACTTGCCGGTCTTGCCCCACCAGGGCAGCCAGCTTTTCTCGGCGGAAGATAACTGCATCGTGCTGCTCGACAGGCTGCTCATGGCGGACTCCGGGAGTGATGTCTAATTGCCATATTTCAAGGCAATTAATGCGCCAATTAGCTAGCTTGCTATTGATTAGGCTGTTTGGCCTGCCATGCGGGTCAACGGGAGCGAGCTTCCTCGCTACAAAAAGCTGCATGCAATCAAGAGCATGCACCAGCGGGTGGCAGTGAGATCGCTTGTCGGGTGAGATGTCCCAAGGGGACCGTGCCGGGCTGACCATCTCACTAGGGCTCTGCCCCGCCTGTCG
>NZ_JACAPY010000062.1:0-134 GCF_013385455.1 Pseudomonas sp. G1002 | reverse complement strand
GCACGGCGGCCTGAGAGCCGACTGAGTGTTAAAAGCCAAATCAAAAACCAGAGCGAAAGCAGAGCTGCTCTTCTGTAGGAGCTGGCTTGCCGGCGATGCAGACACCTCGGTCTTCCAGACACACCGAGGTGATG
>NZ_JACAPY010000061.1:10528-13709 GCF_013385455.1 Pseudomonas sp. G1002 | reverse complement strand
AGCCAGCTCCCACACTGGATTTTTGTAGCAGCTGGAAATTTAGTTCTGCGGCCGCTGTTTGGTCGAGTCCAGCTCGGCCTTTTTGCCGGTGCTGATCTCGGTGATCTGCGCCGACTTGGCGATCGCGAAATCAAAGGTGTCCTGCATCTTGGCGATGGCATCGGTCGCCGTGCCGTTGAGCCCACCGTTGGCTGCCCAGTCGAAGTTCCACACCCCGGAAAAGTTATCGGCACCGGCCACATCATGGGTTTCGATCGCGGTGAACACGTCGGGATGGCGCTCCATGTACTGGGCCGCAGCGCTCACATCGGCCGGCACCTTGCCCGAGGCATTGCTGGCCAGTTGCGAAAGCTCTTGCTTGGTGATGGCCGACTTGCCCGTTTGGCGCATGTAATCGGCGATGACCTTGCTCGACTTGGAAATATTCAACTTGTCGTCGAATACCGACGTCGAGGCTTTTTGAGTGGTCGGTCCGCCACCGGCGGGTGTTACGGTAGTAGACATCGGCGCTGCTCCCTCAATGAATTGGATGACATCGAAGCCGACGTTAGCATGGGCAATTGGCCATTTATCACCGGCTTCACAACAATTCGCAGCGGCCGGAAAATTTCACAGCGTTTCACCTGCATCCAACTTGGCCAGCAGACTCTGGCCCCGTTGCCACAGCGCGTCCTGTTTGGATTCAGGCATGCGGTCGAGATTTTTATAGAGCATGGCCATGCGCTGATTGCCCCGCAGCAGGTCGCCGTGGCGCATCAGGAAGTGCCAGTAAAGCGCATTGAACGGGCAGGCATTGTCAGCGGTACTTTCCGTGACTTTGTACGCACAGCCTCGGCAGTAGTCCGACATGCGCTTTATATATTGGCCGCTCGAGCAATAAGGCTTGGAACCCAGGTAACCGCCATCGGCATGCATCACCATGCCCAGGGTGTTGGGCAGCTCGACCCAGTCGAACGCGTCCATGTAGATCGCCAGGTACCACTCGCATATCTGGCTGGGCACGATGCCGGCCAGCAGGGCGAAATTGCCGGTGACCATCAGCCGCTGGATGTGATGGGCATAGGCATGTTTCAGGCTTTGGCCGATCGCCTGGCGCATGCAGTTCATTTGCGTCTCGCCCGTCCAGTAGAACTCCGGCAGCGGGCGGCTGTTGCCGAATGCATTGCCAGCGGCATAGTCGGGCATCTTCAGCCAGTACACGCCGCGTACATATTCACGCCAGCCAATCAGTTGGCGGATAAACCCTTCGGCAGCGTTCAGCCCGATGCTGCCCGACCAATAGGCCGCCTCCACATCGCTGCACAGCTGGCGCAGGTCCAGCAGGCCGATGTTCAGCGCTGCGCTGATACGGGCGTGAAACAGGAACGGCTCGTCGCTGGCCATGGCGTCCTGGTAGTCGCCGAAACCCGCCAGGCCATAGTCCAGAAAGTAGTTCCAGAGGGCCTGCGCGTCGGCGTGGGTCACGGGGTAATCGAAGGTGTCGAGGGAACCGTAGTGGCTGCTGAAGTGTTTACCTACCAGCGCCAGCACGTCCTGGGTGATCGAGTCCGAGCTGAAGCGCGCCGGGTAGGGCGCCCTGGTGCCCTTGGGCAATGCCTTGCGGTTGTCCGCATCAAAGTTCCAGGCGCCGCCCACCGGCGTACCGTCACCGTTGAGCAAGAGCCCACTCTTGCGGCGCATCTCCCGGTAGAAGAACTCCATGCGCAGCTGTTTTTTACCGCTGGCCCAAGCGGCGAACGCGTCACGGCTGCACAGGAATCGGTGGTCGGCATGCCACTGGATCGGCAAACCGCAGTCCTTCAGGGATTGCTCCAGGCGCCAGTCACCGCATTCGGTCAGGTGTATTTCCCGGGGTTGCATCAGCGATTGCCAGCGCCTTAACTCGCCGGGCACCGAGCCGGTGTTTTGCGGATCGTCCACGGGCACGTACTGCACCCGCAAGCCACGCTGCTGCAACGCCTGGGCAAAATGGCGCATGGCGCTGAAGACCAGGGCGATTTTTTGCGGATGGTGGGGCACATGGCTGGCTTCCTCCATGACCTCGACCATCAAGACCGCATCACGCTGGCTGTCCAGCCCATCCAATGAGGCCAGGTCAAACGACAACTGGTCGCCCAGCACCAGGCACAGGTTTCGAACTGCCTTGGTCACCACGGCGCTTCCAGGGGAAATGGCGTTCGCAGTGGCTCGATAGCGCCTTCTCGCCGGCCGCACATTTCGTCATGCACGCACTGATGCACCAGGGTGCAGGGAAACGCAGGGACTGCCTGCAACACGTCACGCAAGTGATTGACGGAGCGAAAGTGCATGGGCTTCGCCGACTCGTCCAGCAGCGTGAACTGGCCATGGTCCAGCGTTACGCGCGCCAGATAGAAACCACCTTCCAGCGACAGCAGTTCCATTTCGCGTACAGCGCCTTGGGTGGCCAGTTTGGTCAGGGCTTGCAGGTTCATGGTTCACTCCTTACCGGTCAGGGTTGTGAAGACTGGCGACGGAAGAACAACGTCACCTGGCCGACTTCCACACCCAACTTGGACATGCTGGAGCGGTTGATCAGCGTGTCTTCGTCCATCAGGTACATCCAATCGTCGAGGCTCACTTCGTAGACGGATCCATCAACCGGCAGGTTCAGGACGTAGCGCCAGCGCAGTGCGTTGCCGGCTACTTCGCCTTTGGCTTCACCGACCACGTCGTCGGCGCGGCCGCGCCAGTGGTTCGGGCCATCGGGGGTCAGGGTCCAGACGCGCCGCTGGCGAGTACCGTCGCTGTAGAGAAAGCGTTCGTCGAGAATCAGGTTTTCACCCTCGCGGCGGCTGGCGATATTCACTTCGAAACGCTTGGCGACTTCACCTGAGCGCTTTTCGAATATTCCCCAGGCCTTGACGGGCTTGCTGAAGAAGCTCACCAGGTCCAGTTGCGGTTGCTGGTCGGCATAGTGTTTTACATCCACGCTGCCACAACTGCTCAGGCCCAACACCAGGGCCAGCGAAACCAATAGACGGGTCATTGCGGTTCTCCCCGAGAGGGCTTGATACTGCTGATACTTGTACAAAATAATAAAATTGTACAGGTATTTAGCGCATTACCAGGATGTTACCGGCTACCGGCCTGCCCATTTATGGCGGGTATATGCAGCCTCAGGGGACCAAGTGCAGATGATCGTTCCCATGCTCTGCGTGGG
>NZ_JACAPY010000061.1:9685-10462 GCF_013385455.1 Pseudomonas sp. G1002 | reverse complement strand
GCAGAGCGTGGGAACGATCAACAATGGGCATACGCCGGCAGCGGTATCGCCCGTTCCTACGCAGACCGTTCCGACATAGATTTCAGGTTGCTTCCAGACCTTCTCGCCGCTAACCTTCGCGGGTCGCTGCCAATTCAGCGAACGGGTGTGGTAGCCCGGCTATTTCATAGATCCCAAAACGCTCAAGGGCGTTTTTTTGTGCGGGCTGCTTTGTGGCGGCTGTGCATGGGAGGCTTCGGCCTGCCGGGTTTCTATGACCGGTCTACCACCCCGTGTACAGTCGCCTCCTTAATCGTGTGGTAGCGAGCGTGGAGGTGCTTGCTCATAGAGGAGCTTCACCATGAAAAAGGTCTCGCCCAACCCGCCGCATTACTTGAGCGACCAGAAATTCCACGATGCTGCCCAGCGCGCATTCAAGCACTACGACCTTAATTCAGAACCTGCCGCTTCGCCTCCGTCCTCCAACAAACTATTCTCCGTACGTGCCGGCCTCAGCACCGAAGTCGCCTTGTGTAATGCCAGCGAGATTCTTGAATCGGCGGCTGTCAGTGCCTATGACTGTGCCGAGCATCTTGATGGGGCCAGCCGCAAGCAAGTGTTGGCAGTGGTGCAATTGGTGGAGATGGCGCAGTTGTTGGTGGATGAGGCGCTGAACCGGGAGTGTCCGGTGGCCTGATCACATCCGAAATCCAACTGGCAACATAAATCCAGTGTGGGAGCGGTTGGTCAGGAGAGCGGGTTTGTCAGCAGGCTCGCGATCACTCCCACGCTGATCGT
>NZ_JACAPY010000061.1:6088-9615 GCF_013385455.1 Pseudomonas sp. G1002 | reverse complement strand
CGCGGAGCGTGGGAACGATCGGTCGCCCGGTTTATCAGTAGCGAATCATCACCGACTTGAGCTCGGTGTAATCCTCGATGAACGCCCCGCCAAACTCCCGTCCCACCCCCGAAGACTTGTTGCCGCCAAACGGCACCGCCGGGTCGAGCATCGTGTGCATGTTCACCCACACCGTCCCCGCGTTGATCGCCGGCACCATGCGCAGGGCCTTGCTCAGATCATTGGTCCAGAGGCTGGCGCTCAGGCCGTAAGGCGTGTTGTTCATCAGTTCCAGCAGCTCATCCTCGGTGTCGTAGGGGAAAAACGTGGCGATCGGGCCGAAGGTCTCTTCGTTGAGCAGGGTGTCGTGGATCGTGTTGGCGAGAATCACGGTGGGCTCCACATAGCACCCCGGTCCGTCGATCAGCTTGCCGCCGTGGACAATCGTATTGTTCTCGGCCCGGGCCTTGGCGAAAAACCATTCGAGTTTCTGTTGGTGCTGGCGGTTGGTCACCGGGCCGAATTCGGTGCGCTCGTCCAGCGGCGAGCCGATGTTCAACCGGCCCAGGCGTTGCGCCAGTTTGTCCATGATCGGCTCGATCTGCGAGCGGTGGGCGAAGAAGCGTTCGGCGGCCGCGCAGATTTGCCCGGAGTGCAGGAAGCCGGCTTCGATGATGCCGTTGACCGCTTTGTCGAGGTCCACATCCCGCAGGAATCCGGCGGAGTTTTTGCCGCCCAGTTCCAGGGTCGCCCGGGTCAACCCGGCGCCCATGGCACTGCGGCCCACGGCGATGCCGGTGGGCACCGAGCCGGTAAACGAGACCTTGTCGGTGCCCGGGTGCTCCACCAGGCCTTTGCCCACATGGCCGCCACCGGTCAACACGTTCAGCACGCCCGCCGGCAGGCCGGCGTCGATGGCCAGTTCGGCGATGCGCAGGATGGTCAGCGGGGTGAACTCGCTGGGCTTGATGATGATGCTGCAGCCGGTCACCAGTGCCGAGGCGAGTTTCCAGATGGCGATCATGGTCGAGAAATTCCACGGCACGATGCCCACTACCACGCCCACCGGTTCGCGCAGGGTGAACGCGGTGTAGCGTTCGCCGGCGAAGGAGGGCAGTGACGGGGTAAGGGTCTGGCCGCTGATCTTGGTGGCCCAGCCGGCGTAGTAACGCAGGAAGTGCGCCGCCTGATCGACCTCGAAGGCCCGGGAAATCTGGATGATCTTGCCCGACTGGCAGGTTTCGATCTGCGCCAGTGCTTCGCGGTGTTGCTCCAGCAGGTCGGCGAGTTTCAGCAGCATATTGCCGCGAATGGCTGGGGCGACCTGGGACCATTGCCGGAAGCCGCGCCGGGACGATTCTACCGCTGTGTCGATATCGGCCAGGTCCGCATCGGCAACCTGGGCGATCACCTCGCCGGTGGCCGGGTTGATCACTTCCAGAGCCTGGCCGGAATGGCTTTGGACGTACCCGCCGTCGATAAACAAGGCATGGCTTCGACGGAGGAAGGCCTGGACTTCAGGCAGCAGCGCAATATCGCTCATGGGATTTTCCTGCTCGCAAAAGCCCGAGGGTAACCAGCGCCGCCGGGCCAGGCTTGTCTGTGCCTGCCGGGCGATATGTCTGTGGCTGCCAGGCCTGTGGAAAGTGCAATCTTGGCTGTGGAAGGTGCATTTTCCGGGGGTGTCGCCCGCTCCATACTGGCCCCACATCCAGCGCCGTTCGTTGAGTTTGAACGCCAGCCGGACATCCAATAATAAGCAGGGCCGTCCATGAAAAAGCCAAACCCGCTCCTCGAAGATCTCAAGGCGATTCTGCCGACCATCGCTGCCAACGCCTTCCAGGCCGAGCAGGACCGCAAGGTTCCCGACGAGAACATTGCGCTGCTCAAGAGCATCGGCATGCACCGTGCCTTTCAACCCAAACCCTTTGGCGGCATGGAAATCTCCCTGCCGCAGTTTGCCGACTGCATCGCGTTGCTGGCCGGCGCCTGTGCCAGCACCGCGTGGGCCATGAGCCTGTTGTGCACTCACAGCCATCAACTGGCGTTGTTTCCCGCCAAGTTGCAGCAGGAAGTCTGGGGCGATAACCCGAATGCCACCGCCAGCAGCAGCATCGCGCCGTTTGGCCGCACTGAAGAAGTTGAGGGCGGTGTGCTGTTCAGCGGTGAAATGGGCTGGAGCAGCGGTTGCGATCATGCCGAGTGGGCGATTGTCGGTTTCCGCCGTAAAAACGCCGAGGGCACCCAGGACTATTGCTTCGCGGTACTGCCGCGCAGCGACTATCAGATTCGCGATGACTGGTTCGCCGCCGGCATGAAAGGCAGCGGCACCAAGACCCTGATCATCGACAACGTGCGGGTGCCAGAACACCGCATCCAGAAAGCCAAGGACATGATGGAAGGCAAGTCCGCCGGCTTCGGTCTGTACCCCGACAGCAAGATTTTCTACTCGCCGTATCGCCCGTATTTCGCCAGCGGTTTCTCCACCGTGAGCCTGGGCGTGGCCGAGCGCATGCTCGAAGTATTCCGCGAAAAAACCAGGACCCGCGTACGTGCCTACACCGGCGCGGCAGTGGGGGCGGCGACTCCGGCGTTGATGCGCCTGGCCGAGTCGACACACCAGGTGGCCGCCGCCCGGGCGTTCCTGGAAAAGACCTGGCAGGAACACGCCGAACACAGCGAACAGCACCGTTACCCGAGCCGTGAGACCCTGGCGTTCTGGCGTACCAACCAGGCGTACGCCACCAAGATGTGCATCCAGGCGGTGGACCGCTTGTTCGAGGCCGCCGGTGGCAATGCGTGGTTCGAGCACAACGAGATGCAGCGTCTGTTCCGCGATTCCCATATGACCGGCGCCCATGCGTACACCGATTACGACGTGTGCGCGCAGATCCTGGGGCGTGAGCTGATGGGGCTCGAGCCTGATCCGAGCATGATTTGACGCCGACCCGGCCATCACAACCATCAGGACTGCGCGTTGATGCAGTCCGGGAGTCTTGCATGTCTGATAACAGTTTCGACCCACGGGCCTTTCGCCGGGCCCTGGGTAACTTTGCCACCGGTGTCACCGTGGTCACCGCCGCTGATGCCAGCGGGCGCAAAGTGGGTGTCACCGCCAACAGCTTCAACTCGGTGTCCCTGGACCCGCCGCTGGTGCTGTGGAGCATCGACAAACGCTCCAACAGCCACGAGGTGTTCGAGCAGGCCAGCCATTTTGCGGTCAACGTGCTGGCGGCCGATCAGATCCACCTGTCGAACAACTTCGCCCGGCCCAGGGACGATCGCTTTGCCGAAATCGAATTCGAGCCCGGGGAGGGCGGTTCACCGGTCTTCGCTGATTGCTCGGCGCGGTTTCACTGCGAGAAGTACCAGCAGGTGGATGGTGGCGATCACTGGATCATGATTGGCAAGGTGGTGGCTTTCGATGATTTTGGTCGTGCGCCGTTGCTCTATCACCAGGGGGCGTATGCGCGGATCGAGGAGCGGCAACCGTAGGGCGAACACCTCTATCGAAGGCTGAAGCAGGTTCAATGTGGGAGCGGGCTTGC
>NZ_JACAPY010000061.1:391-6060 GCF_013385455.1 Pseudomonas sp. G1002 | reverse complement strand
GCCCGCTCCCACATGTGATCTCGGTAGCTCATTGCATCTGTGTTAGAACGGCACGGCCACGGTGACCTGGCTATAGAGATTGGTGCCATTGCCACCCACCTGGTTGCCGCCGTTGCTCTCATCCTTGTTGGGCTTGTACAAACCCAGCAGCGGCGTAACGATCAGGTGTTCGTTCACCGCCCACTCCGCGTACAGGTCCAGTTCGCGCCCATCGAGGTTGAGCATGCCGCCCTTGCTCAACGTCTTGTAGTCGAAGAACAGCGCGCCCAGGGTGACACTGTCCAGCGGCTTGACCTTCAACGCCACATGCTGCACCTCGGTGTTGGTATTGAACGGCCCCGAATAATTGCCGGCCACCTCGCCCTGCACCCAGGTGCCGTAGCCACGGTTGAAGCCCGAAAACATCGCATCCCAGTTTTTCGAATAGCGGCTGTAGCGGTAGGTCAGGTCCGGCGACCACGGCAGCACGGCGAAGGTATAACCGCCTTCGGTGTACCAGGCCTTTTCCGGGCCGGCGTCCTTGTCCTGCCAGGCGTATTCAAAGGAAAAGTGCGCGTTCTCGATCCCGGCATTACCGGCGCCCCGCAGGCTGTAGATGTTCATCCCGGCGCGCTGTTTTTGCAGGTCATTGGCATAACGGTCGTCGACGCTGATGCCGTGGATATAGGCCAACCCCAGGGTGCCGGGCGCGGCGGTGTAGTCCAGGGTGCCGGCGGCCATTTCAGTGTTGGCCTGGGCGCGGTTGTCGGACTTGATCCACATTACGCTGCCATGCACGCCGTCCTTGCCACCCAGGCGTAGCACTGCGGTTTGATCGAAGGCATGCCGAGCGGCGATGTAGTAGGCGCCGCCCCGGTTGAACTTGCCGTCATCCACGCCCTTGCCGAAGTTCGGGCCGTCATCGTTGATGATGAAACCGTCGCCGAGCATGATGACCTGGCGGCCGAACGACAGGTCCACACCATCCTTGCCCAGTGCCGGAAACAGTTCCCCCGAGCGCCAGCCGGCGAAGGCTTCGTCGAACTTGGTGGTGCGCTCGCTGCCGGTGGTCACGCCCGACGCATCGCCATCACCCCAGGTGCCCGAGCTGACCAGGTTGGCCGTGCCATACACGCTGCCCAAGGCGCCGAAGCGCTGGTCGACGCTCAAGCCATACTTGATAAAACCTTCACGCCAGGTGGAACCGCCGGTGGTGCCGTCGTAGTTCTTGCGGCTGTTGAACATCCCGTACACCGCCAGGAAGTTGCCGGTGACCTGGGTGTCGTCATCGGCATACAGCTCGAACGCCTGGGCCGATGAGTCGATGATCATCAGCGCGACGCCCAGGCTGATGGCCCTGTACAGGTGACGGGTTTGTTGTGTGTGCTGCATTGTTATAGTCCCCAACAAGGTGAATTGAGGGAGCATTAGGGCGAGCGCCACCGGGCCAAGTCTTTCCCCTGCGTGCCAGGAAATTGTCCCAGGCCGCCAGTGGCGCAGCAGTGGCAGGCAGCAACAAAACCGGCGGCAGCCAGGAGCAAGACGATCAGCCAGGGCGGGCGCAGAGTGCCAATACTTCTAAAAATCCGCTTCTTGAGGATCTGCACCATGTCGATCAACGACCGGCTCACCGAACATTTGAAACGCGGCACGGTGGGCTTTCCAACCGCGCTGGCGAGCACCATTGGCTTGATCATGGCCAGCCCGGTGATCCTCACCGCGACCATGGGGTTTGGCATCGGCGGCAGCGCCTTTGCGGTGGCGATGTTGATCGCGGTGGTGATGATGCTGGCCCAGGCGACCACCTTCGCCGAAGCCGCCTCGATCCTGCCCACCACCGGCTCGGTCTACGACTACATCAATTGCGGCATGGGCCGGTTCTTTGCGATCACCGGCACCTTGTCGGCGTACCTGATCGTGCATGTGTTTGCCGGCACCGCCGAAACCATCCTCTCCGGCGTGATGGCGCTGGTGAATTTCGAGCACCTCAACACCCTGGCGGAATCCGCCGGCGGTTCGTGGTTGCTGGGAGTGGGCTTCGTGATTGTGTTCGGGGTGCTCAATGCGTTTGGCGTCAGCGCGTTCGGCCGGGCCGAGATCATCCTCACGTTCGGCATGTGGACCACCTTGATGGTGTTTGGCGTGCTGGGCCTGATCTCAGCCCCGGCGGTGCAGCTGGACGGCTGGTTCGGTGAATCCCTGGTCGGTACCGACCTGATCACCATCCTGTCGCTGGTGGGCATGGCGATGTTCATGTTCGTCGGCTGCGAGTTCGTCACGCCGCTGGCGCCGGACCTGCGCAACTCGGCCAAGGTGATGCCCAAGGCGATGGTGCTGGGGCTGCTGGGGGTGGCCACGTGCATGTTCATCTATGGCGCGGCCATGAAACGCCAGGTGGAAAACGTATTGATCGACGCGGCGGGCGGCGTGCACCTGCTGGATACGCCGATGGCCATCCCGAAATTCGCCGAGCAGGTGATGGGCAGCATCGGCCCGATGTGGCTGGGCATCGGCTTCCTGTTTGCCGGTGCTGCGACCATCAACACCTTGATGGCCGGTGTGCCACGGATCCTGTACGGCATGGCCGTCGACGGCGCGTTGCCCAAGGTCTTCACCTACCTGCACCCGCGCTTCAAGACACCGTTGCTGTGCATTCTGGTGGCGATGCTGATTCCGTGCCTGCACGCGCTGTACCTGGGCGGCAACACCGACAACATCATGCACCTGGTATTGGCCGCCGTGTGCGCCTGGAGTTTTGCTTATCTGCTGGTGACGTTGTCGGTGGTGATCCTGCGGATTCGCCGGCCTGATCTGCCTCGCGCCTACCGTTCGCCGTTCTTTCCGCTGCCGCAGATTCTGTCGAGCATCGGCATCCTGCTGGGCATGTGGTTTATCACCCCGCCGGGCATGAACCCCGCCGACATCTACATTCCCTTTGGCGTAATGCTCGGGTGCACGGCGGCGTACGCGTTGTTCTGGACGCTGGTTGTGCAGAAGGTCAATCCATTCAAGCCCGCCTCGGTGGAAGAGGTGTTGGCCAAGGAGTTCGCCCATGAGCCAGGTCAGCCGCACAACGGGTATATCAGCCATGCTGCAAAAACTGTCTGAGCTGTTCAGCGCCCGGCGCGCGCCTGCCGGTTATCGTCCCGGCGTTACGCTGGAACACCTGCGGCGCAACCTTGGCCTCGCCGGTTATGCGGTGTGCGGACCGACGACGGCCCGGGTTTCCCTGGACAATCTCGGGCTGCAACTGGAGATCGTCGAGCGCACCGAATCGCAACTGTTGATGCACCTGGTGATGACCGAATTCGTACTGCGCATTCCTGCCTCGCAGCAGGGCACGGCGAGCTTCGAACTGCACCACACCGGGGCCGTCCGACGCACTGGAATCCGCTGTCGGCAGCGCTCGGGAGACAAGGAAGTTTTAGGCATTCTGCAAGCCGAGTTGCAGGAGGGCAGTGCGTTGTATCGCGCCTTGATGCCGCTGGACTTCAAGCGCCTGCGCATCGACCTGGTGGATCACCAATGGTGCGTGCGGCTTGAGCATATGGGCGGCAGCGAGGTGGTCAATCGCATGCCGGCGTTCCGGCGCTATATCGCCTTGAGCAGCGATCAACGTGCCTGGCTGCTGGACGCCTTGAGCGGTTTCCAGCGCGCATTACAGGCCCACTGACCGCAGGATCTGGCATCAATAGTGCAACCACCTTGGCAGACACGTACTTGTTGCGCGCATATAGATAACATGTTAACTATTGCCCGACAAAAACAAAAAGCCAAGGTGGAAACAACCATGAGCATGCAACAGATTGGGCAAGACGGGCTGGACCTCTGGACCCGGGATCTGCGCGCGGTTTGCGGTCACTTCGACACAGAACTGGCCTTCAACCGCTCGCTGTTCATCGGCAGCATCAGCACCTTTTCCCGCGGCGGTTTGCCCCTGGCCAGCCTGCGCACCAACGCCGGCCTGATCAAGCGCCCCAAGGCCCGCGCCGACCACGATGACGACCAACACTGCTTCCTCGTCAGTCAGCGCAGCGGCTACTGCCAGATCACCCAAAACGGCCAGAGCTTCCAGCTTGCCCCCGGCGAACTGTTATTGATGGACTCGGTGGGCTCCATCGACATCACCCCGTTCGGGCTCATCGAACACGCGTCCCTGTCCTTGTCCCGCGCAGAGGTGTGCAAACAGTTCGGCAACCAGCCCAAGACCTTCGGCAAAATCTCCTCGAGCAAAGCCTGCGGGCGCATGTTGCATGTGTTGATGGATCAACTGTGCAAAGACGCACTGAACGGCGAAGGCGCGGTCGGGGAGGGGCAGGCGTTGCAGTCGGCGTTTATCTCGTTGCTGGGGTCGGCGTTTGAGCAGGAAGACGATGAGCGCGATGATTGTGGCGGGTTGCAGGGCAGCAATCTGCGCAGCTATGTGCAGAAGGTGATTGATGAGTCATTGACCCAGCCAGGGCTTAGCCCGGTGGGGTTGGCGAGTCGGTTGAATATCTCGGTGCGGCATTTGTACCGGTTGTTTGAGGAACAGGATGACAGCGTGTGCCGGTATATCCAGCGGGCGCGATTGAAGCGCAGTGCGGATGATCTGACCAACCCGTTTTTGCGCAGTGAGTCGATTACGTCGATTGCGTATAAGTGGGGGTTTACGGATTCGGCGCACTTTAGTCGCTCGTTCAAGAAGCAGTTTGAAGTGTCGCCGAAGGATTTTCGGGCGGGGCGGTTGCAGCAGGTGGGGTAGGGGAGGAAGAAGGGGCTTTCCGAGCACCTTCTTTATTATAAATATCTTAAGAGATCGAAGTTATTCGCCTCTTTGGCTCAAAAGCGCGTCAATGTGCTCCAGCCACAATTTCCCGCTTTTCCAATCGTGAGGATAATAGTAGCCACAGCCAATATCTGAGAACAAAAGATGCTGTAACGCTTGCTCCGTCTTGTTGGCATGTAAAAGAGCTTTTAACTCGAGGTGTGCAGCTTTAAAAGTTTCTGCTGAGGATTCAGCTATAAAGCTGAGAATCACATTGTCCGCACTATCAAACTCATCAACCCAATCTTGATTGAAGTAACCCGCGAGAAGTTGCTGCAGTTGTGAATAATCGTTATTCATGGATTCGGATATCCGGTCTGAATTCTATAGCCATTGGGCATGCTTTTATCTTTGAACAAAATCAGGTAAATCTCCCGTCCGGGGACGGTTTTTTTTGCACCTCGCTTCAGGCTAGTTCCAACTGGCTGAGGAGACTTTTGAGTAATAACAATTTTTTTGTCTTTTCCTTTAACAAACGAATTTATTTTAGTTTTGTTGCTTGCTATCACGCTTGATATTGCTGACTCGGCTGTCGCGCGATCAGGGAAGGTAGATGCCGTGGGCACATGAGGCTCATTTTTAAGACGTGTTGCCAGTTGTTGGTCAGTTCTACCAATGTGCTTTTGCATCAAATGTCCTCCGGCAGCTTCGTGAGCAGCTAAACCTCCACCAGGAACAATTTCGCTGTAAGGCCCATCGGCGACTATTTGGCCTGGGCAGGCTGTAGCTTTACAGCTCAACCCCAACGGATCCACCCACCCCGTCGGGTTGGGCACGTACTGGTATCCGTTCAGCCCGCCCGCCAGTTTCACCGGATCAGGCGTCAGGTAGCGGCCAATGTCCGGATTGTAGTAGCGATGACGGTTGTAGTGCAGCCCGCTTT
>NZ_JACAPY010000061.1:0-189 GCF_013385455.1 Pseudomonas sp. G1002 | reverse complement strand
GGCTTTTTATCGTTTTGGCGATACGCCGACCAAACGGGTCGTAGCGATAACTGGCCTGGGTGCCGTCCGGTTGGGTGACGCTGATCAGGCGATGCTGACAGTCGTAGCGGTATTCGGTAACCAACTGTTGAGCCCGGCCCCGGCGTTCCCGCAGGAGGTTGCCGAAAGCGTCGTAGTCGTAATGACGGT
>NZ_JACAPY010000060.1:614-1255 GCF_013385455.1 Pseudomonas sp. G1002 | reverse complement strand
GGCGTTCAGGCGCGCTTCAATTTCACCCAGTTCGATACGGAAGCCACGGATTTTCACCTGATGGTCAATCCGGCCGATGTACTCGATCACCCCGTCGCTGCGGTATTGCGCCAGGTCACCGGTGCGGTACAACCGCGCACCGCTTTCGCCGAACGGGTCGGGAATAAAACGCAGTGCCGTCAGGTCGCCACGCTTCAGGTAGCCCCGGGCCAGGCCGGCGCGGCCAACATACAGTTCACCGATGCAGCCTTTGGCCACCGGGTTCAGTTCACCGTCGAGCAGGTACCACGACAGGTCGGCTATCGGTTCGCCAATCGGACTGCTGGCGTCCAGCTCGAGATCAGCCACCGACAGCGGACGGTAGGTGACGTGCACCGTGGTTTCGGTGATGCCGTACATGTTGATCAGCTGTGGCGCGCTGTCGCCAAACCGTTCGAACCATGGGCGCAGGCTCTTGACGTCCAGCGCCTCGCCGCCGAATACCACGTAGCGCAGGGCATTGGCCCGGGAGTCGGTACAAGCCACGTGCATCAACTGCTTGAACGCCGACGGCGTCTGGTTGAGCACCGTGACGCCCGCGTCGCACAACAGGTCGAGGAATTCCTGGGGCGAGCGGCTGACGTCGTACGGCACGATCAGCA
>NZ_JACAPY010000060.1:0-505 GCF_013385455.1 Pseudomonas sp. G1002 | reverse complement strand
TGCCGGTGGAACCGGAGGTGTAGATCACGTAGGCGAGGTTCGAAGGATCCACGACGACTTGCGGGTCGCTGTCGGCAAAGGCGCTGACGTCGGTATCCAGCAGCAGGGTTTTCACGCCGTCAGGCACCGGTAATTGACCGGTCAGCGACGCCTGGGCCAGCAGCAGCTGGATGCCGCTGTTTTGCATCATGTAGGCCAGGCGGTCCTGCGGGTAGGTTGGGTCGAGCGGCACATAAGCGCCGCCGGCCTTGAGGATCGCCAGCAGGCCGACGATCATCTCGATACCCCGCTCCGCGGCCAGGCCCACCAGCACGTCCGGCCCCACGCCGTGAGCGATCAACTGATGCGCACGGCGGTTGGCCTGGGCATTCAGTTCGGCGTAGGTCAGGGTCTGGCCGTTGCAACGCAGGGCCACGGCGTCAGGCCGTTGACGGGCCTGCTCGGCGATCAGTTGATGGGCGCAGGTGTCGCTTGGGAAGCTGCGCGGGCCGGGGTTCCACTGGGC
>NZ_JACAPY010000006.1:0-237751 GCF_013385455.1 Pseudomonas sp. G1002 | reverse complement strand
GATGCTGACGCTGACGCGGATGCCGACGCTGATGCCGACGCTGATGCTGATGCTGATGCGGACGCCGATGCGGATGCCGATGCCGATGCCGATGCCGATGCTGATGCTGACGCTGACGCTGACGCTGACGCGGATGCCGATGCCGATGCTGATGCGGACGCGGATGCTGATGCCGACGCCGACGCCGACGCCGACGCCGACGCGGATGCCGATGCCGATGCTGATGCTGACGCTGACGCTGACGCTGATGCGGACGCGGACGCTGACGCTGACGCCGATGCCGATGCCGATGCGGACGCTGATGCCGACGCTGACGCCGACGCCGACGCCGACCTCGAAGCCTTCGACGACCTCGCCACCGGCGAAGTAACCATCAAACCCGTAACATCCAACACCGGCCTGGCCGATATGCGCGTGTTCACCCTGTTGGGTGTCGGCGGCATCATTCTGGGCGATCACACCAAGCAGCAGGAGTTCTCGGTTGCCGAGGGTTCCAGCGGAACGCTGAACCTGCAGTTTGCCCAGGCCGACCTGGTCTCGCTGTTGGGCGGTGGCTTCACTGCCACGCTGGAAGTGAGCGACGGTGCCGGTGGATGGTTGCCGGTGCAACAAGGCAGCAACGGTTCGGGCTTGCTCGACCTGTTGGGGCTGTTCGGACAAAGCTCCAGCGCCAAAATCGAAGGCCTGGAAGCCGGGCAGTATCGCTTTACCCTCAAGCTCGACCCCAACCTGGTCAGCGTTGGTGCAGGGGCCACGGCCAAGTTGAGCGTCACCAATGACAGCCTCACCGACTTCACCGGGGAAGCAGGGCCGGATGTCACCGGCAACGTCATCACCGACCCGGGCATTGGCGGTAAACCGGATGAACCGGGAACCGGCGAGCCAGTGAAGGTGCAGGTCGAGGTCAACGGCGAATTCGTCGATGCCGACGCCACCACCGGCACGGTGCTGCAGGGCCAATATGGTCAGCTGACCATCTTCGCCAACGGCGAGTACAAGTACACCCCGAACGGCGATGTCGCCAGCATCGGCAAGGTGGATGCCTTCGAGTATCACCTGGTCAATGGTGCCGGTGCTTCGGCCTCGGCAACCTTGTATGTGCGTATCGACAGCCCGAGTGTCAACGTGGACTGGAGCGCTACCGATCCATCTGCGCCCGGCGTGATCAACACGGTTGCCAATGATGACCTGGGTTCGGCACAGATCGACATCGTCAACCTGGTCACCCAGGCCGACCTGGCGACCCTGAGCTACAACCTGGCACTGCTCGGCAGCAGTACGGGTACGGGTGCCGAGATCAACGTTGCCACGGGCACGACCGCAGAGCTTGCGATCAACGTCACCGTCACCGGCATTGCGTTGTTGCCAGGCACGACCGTCAATCTGCAGAAGTTCATCGGTAACGAATGGGTCACGCAGCAGACCACTACCCAGGCGAACCACACGTTCCAAGGGTTGGATGCCGGGACCTATCGCGTGACCGGGACGACCGGTGCCGTGCTGTCGCTGAGTGCGCTGCACATTGCGCAGAAGCTCACTACCACCTCCCTCACGGAGTTCGTGACCGGTGCAATGAGCAATGCGACTGGCAACCTGCTGTCCGACAGCTTGTCCGGGCCGGATGTCCTCGGTTCGCCGCTGACGGTACTCAGTGTGCTGGTCAACGGGGTCTATGTGATTCCTGGGCAAACGGGGACGAAAATCAACGGTGACCACGGCACATTGACCGTGTTTGCCGATGGTAAGTACGTCTACACCCCGCATGCCGGGCTGACGCTGGACGAGATTGGCCAGGTGGATAAATTCACCTACAAGCTCACCACGCCAACCGGCCAGGAAGACACCGCCGACCTCTACGTGCGCATCGACTCGCCGGATCGCGACCTGGTCTGGGACGACGCCAACCCGGGTGCGCCAGCCACTGAAGGTGCCGGCATTGCCGCTGCCCACAGTGCGGTGGACCAGGCGGCGGATGACGGCGCCAACGTTGACGGCGATCACCACGATGCCGTGGTGGCCGACGACACCGACTTCACCCATGTCGATGCTGGCGCGGGTGCAGACGGGTTGTTGTGGGAAGGCGGCGATGCAGCCATCAACCTCACCGACCTGATTGGCACAGTCAACGGGGTGCACAGCATCGACCTGAACGATGTCAGCGCCGTCGACCTGACCCTGAGCCTCGAAGACCTGGTGTCCATCACCGGGCCTGAGTCGGATCGCTTGATGATCCAGGGCGACGATCAGGACAGCGTGCACCTGACAGGTGACTGGAGCGCCGGTGCGACCCAGGTAGAGAACGGTCTTGAGTACGTGATCTACACCAGTCCGGAAGATGAAACCCATCAGCTCTGGGTACAGAGCGGCATCAGCGTGGTGTAACGCCACCCCTGCCGGCCGGGCCGCAAGGCCCGGTTTTCCCTACCAACGGTAATGCAGCGATGGGCCGTGACGTCAGTCACGGTCCGTTGTTGTACTCATCAGGTTTGACAACAGTCAGGTGACTAGCAGTGAGGCAAAAGAGTTTGGCCAAGCAGCTGTCTGCCGTAATTCTGGCAGTCGCAATGATCGCGCCCGAGCGTGCGCCGGTCATGGCAGCGTCGTATATCGACGATGAAGAACGCGTCAACATCATCAGCCCGAGCAACCTGGGCACACATTTACCCGGCGGGCCAACGGGCGTCAGCGCACCGGTGGCACCCGAGCACGTCATACCGAGCAACCTTGACCTGACACGCGCCATTCAACTGGCGGTGGAATGGCACCCGGCAATTTCCGAGGCGATCGGCCAGCTGTACCAACAAAACGAGAACGTGAACATCGCCCGTTCCGGTTATTACCCGCAAGTCAGCGGTGGCTTCAACTCCGGCTACGACAGCGGTCTGAGGGGCAACGGCCAGAGCCGTGCGTTTTCGTTGTCGGCGTCGCAGATGCTCTATGACTTCGGCAAGGTCTCAAGTTCTGTCGACAGTGCGCTGGCGCGGGTCAGTGCCAGCCAGGCGTCGGTGTTGCTGTCGATCGATCAGGTGGCGCGCGATACCTCGTTCGCCGTGATCGAACTGCAGCGCTCGCAGTTGCTGGTGCAACTGGCTCGCGAGCAAATCGACGGCATTTCGGCGATTGCAGAGCTGGCCAAAAAGCGCAGCGACATGGGCGCCAGCACCCGTTCGGACCTGATCCAGGCCCGCTCGCGGGTCGAGGCCTCGGTGGCGACGCAATTGCAATTCACCGCGCAATTCAATCGCTGGCGCAGCACGTTGAGCAGTCTGCTTGGGTCGCAGGCGCCAGTGAGCGTGGCGAATGGTTTTCCGGCAAGCCTGGAGCAATCCTGCGTGGGCGTGGTACCCGATGCGGCAGTCACGCCGACCCTGCTGATCGCCCAGGCGCAGCGTGTCGATGCGCTGGCGCTGATTGCACAAGCCCGTGCCGAGGCGTTGCCGACCGTGTCGCTGGACCCGTCCATCACGCACTACCTGGACAACAACGACGACAGCAACGTCCCCGGCGGCCGCGACCGTACCCGTTATGGCGTATTTCTCAACGTGAAAATGCCGCTGTACCAGGGTGGCGCAATCACCGCCCGCAAATCCGCCGCGCAACAGGCCCTGCGTTCCGCCGATGCCGCCAACGACGCCGCGCGCCTTGCGGTTCGCCAGGGGTTGCTAGAGGCGCGGGATCAAATCTCAAGCCTCAGCCAGCGACTATCCACCCTGGATTTTCGTGAGCGCAGCATCTCCGAAACCCGCGACCTGTATCGCCAGCAGTACCTCGAACTGGGCACACGGCCGTTGCTCGACCTGCTGAATGCCGAGCAGGAAATTCACCAGGCACGCATGGACCGGGAAAACACCGCCGCTGACCTGCGCCGCCTGAAAATCGATTGCCTCTACAACACGGGCGCACTGCGCACGGCGTTCCACCTGGACAACAGCACCCTGCAAGGTGTGGAGATTCGGCCATGAATGATGCTGTGATGCTTGCGGACGAAACCAACGCAGTACAAACACCGCTGAACCCGGCGCCCGCAGTGGATTATGACGTGTGGCTGGAGGCCGTCCTGAGCGTGGCCCGGCATTACCGCCTGGAATGCTCGGCCCAAAGCGTGCGCATCGCCGCACAATGGACCGAAGGCGCTTCGGTGGAAGAGGTGGTACGGCAGATGGCCCGCCAGGCGGGGTTGAACTGCGTGATTGCCGACTTCAGCGAAACCACGCTGATGCAGCGCCAATTACCGGTGGTGCTGCAATTTGCCGACGGCCAGGTGGGTGTGCTCGAAACCCTCGGCGACGGCGACAACCTGGGCATCGCCTACAGCGGCGACGGCGGCCTGCAAAGCCGGCTCACCCGCCAGGACCTGTTGGAGCAAGCGCGCAAGAGCGTGATTCTGCGACCCATGGCGGCAGTGCGTGACCGGCGTGTCGACGACTACATCAAGCCTTACGAGAAGGCGTGGTTCAAAAACATCGTGCTGCGCGACCTGCGGCCCTATGGCTATGTGATGCTCGCGTCGCTGGTCACCAGCGTGCTGGGGTTGGCCGGGGTACTGTTTTCGATGCAGGTGTACGACCGGGTGATCCCGGCCGAATCCATGCCCACCCTGTATGTGCTGTTTGGCGGGGTGATGCTGGCGCTGGTGTTTGATTTCATCATGCGCATCACCCGTGTGCGCATCACCGACATGCTCGGCAAACGCGCGGATCTGCGCGTTTCCGACCTGGTGTTCGGGCATGCCATTCGCTTGCGTAACAGCGCCCGGCCGAAGTCCACCGGCTCGTTCATTTCGCAGCTCAAGGAACTGGAACAACTGCGTGAGCTGATCACCTCCAGCACCGCCACGGCGCTGGCCGATCTGCCGTTCTTCCTGCTGTTTCTGGTGATCTACTGGTTGATCGCCGGCCCGCTGGTGGCGGTGCCAATGGTGGCTGTGCTGTTCCTGATAGTGCCCGGGCTGTTGGCGCAGAAAAAACTCGCGGCACTGGCGAATGAGTCGATGCGTGAAAGCTCGTTGCGCAGCGCCATGCTGGTGGAGACCATACAAGGCCTGGACGACATCAAGGCGTTGCAGGCCGAACAGCGCTTCCAGCAACAATGGAATCACTACAACGCCACCTGCGGCGACGCCAGCCTGCGCCTGCGCATGCTCACCAACAAACTGGTGGCCTGGAGCAACAATGTGCAGGGCTCGGTGTTTGCCGTGGTGGTGGTGTTCGGTGCGCCGATGGTCATGGCCAGCGACATGACCACCGGTAGCCTTGTCGCGGCGTCGATCCTGGCGTCGCGGATGATGGCGCCGATGTCCCAGATCACCCAGGTGCTGACGCGCTGTCAGCAGGCCAAGGTTGCGCTGCAAGGCCTGAACCGGATCATGGAATTGCCGGTGGACCATCCCGAGGGCAGCAAGCGCGTGCACCTGCCGGTGATCAAAGGCCAATACGCGCTGAGCCAGGCCACATTCCAGTATTCCGACGATGCCCCCGTGCCGGCGCTGCGTGTGGCCGACCTGAAGATCCAGCCGGGCGAGCGCATCGCGATTCTGGGGCGTAACGGCGCGGGTAAATCCACGCTGTTGCAGGCATTGGCCGGGATGCTCGACCTCAAGGCCGGCACCATCAGCCTGGATAGCGTTGCCCTCAGCCACATCGACCCCGCCGACGTGCGCCGCGACGTGGGGCTGATGACACAAAACTCGCGGCTGTTCCACGGCACGCTGCGCGACAACCTGATCATGGGGGCGCCGCATGCCAGCGATCAGGAAATCCTCCAGTCCCTGGCGCTGACCGGTGCGGGCGACTTCATCGGCAAGTTCGCCGACGGCCTGGACCACATGATCCTGGAAGGTGGCCTGGGCCTGTCGGGCGGGCAGCGTCAGTCGCTGCTGCTGTCGCGGCTGATGATTCGCCAGCCGCATATCGTGTTGCTCGACGAGCCCACCGCGTCCCTGGATGAAGCGACCGAGCGCCAGTTGATCCACAACCTCGACCGCTGGGCGGCCCATCGCACGCTGATTATCGCCACGCACCGCATGAGTGTATTGAGCCTGGTGAATCGGGTGATCGTGGTCGACAACGGCCAGATCATCGTCGATGACAGCAAAGCCAACGCGATTGCGCGCCTGTCCAAACCGAAGGGGAAAACCCAGTGAAAAGCCCTGCGCCGAAAACCATACCCCTGCTCGCCACCGAAGACGAAGGCGCCCGGCATACCCACGACGGCGTGGATGAACGCACCGTGGTGCGCGCCACGCGCGTGGTGGGTTGGGTGTTTGTCATGCTGATTGCGTTTGGTGCCTGGGCCTACTTTTTTGAAGTGGACGAAGTCTCGACGGGCAGCGGCAAAGTCATCCCGACCTCGCGTGAGCAAATCATCCAGTCGCTGGAAGGCGGCATCGTCACGGAATTGAATGTGGGGGAGGGCGATATCGTCAAAAATGGCCAGACGTTGGCCAGGCTTGACCCGACCAAGACCGAATCCAACTTTGATGAAAGTGCCGCCAAGTACCGGGCGTCGCTGGCCAGCGTCGCGCGTTTGCAGGCCGAGGTAGACGGCAAACCGTTACTGTTCCCCCCGGAACTTGAGCGTTACCCCGCACTGGTGCGCGCCGAAACCGACCTGTTCAACACTCGGCGCAAGGGCCTCGAAGAATCGTTGGCCGGCGTGCGATCGTCGCTCGGGCTGGTGCGTAGCGAGCTGGAAATCACCGAAAACCTGGCCAAGGTCGGCGCCGCCAGCAACGTTGAGGTGTTGCGCCTCAAGCGCCAAAAGGCCGAGCTGGAGTTGAAACTGACCCAGGCCCGCTCCGAGTATATGGTGCGGGCCGGTGAGGACCTGGCGAAGGTCAATGCCGACGTCGAGACGCTGTCGTCAGTCATGCGCGGGCGCTCCGACTCGGTGACTCGCCTGACCCTGCGCTCGCCGGTGCGCGGTATCGTCAAGGGGATCGAGGTCACCACCATCGGCGGGGTTATCCCGCCCAACGGGCGCCTGATGCAGATTGTGCCCCTGGATGAGCAGTTGTTGATCGAGGCGCGTATCTCCCCGCGAGACATCGCCTTTATCCATCCCGACCAGGTGGCCAAGGTCAAGATCACCGCCTACGACTACGCCATTTATGGCGGCATGGACGGCAAGGTCGTGACCATTTCTCCGGACACTATCCAGGACGAGGTCAAGCCAGAAGTCTTTTACTACCGAGTGTTCATTCGCACCGACGCTGACACCTTGAAAAACAAGGCCGGCAAGTCGTTTTCGATTGTGCCTGGGATGATTGCCTCGGTGGATATCAAGACCGGCCAGAAAACCGTGCTCGACTATTTGATCAAGCCCATGAACCGTGCGCGGGAGGCCTTGCGCGAGCGTTAGGCGAGGTGGCTGTGGCCAGGTTTGCGTTGTGGTGGATGCTGTTGTGGGCCGGCGTGCCGGGCGCGTGGGCCCTGAGTGAGGGGTCGACACCGTTGCTTTGGAACACCCCGGCCGACCAGTCGACCTGCAACCAGGTCGACTCTGCACTCTGGGTCGAGTTGGCCGGGGGCGATGAGTGCATTCGCTATTTTTCCGGGGCGGTGCTGAGCCGTGCGCCCGTGGTAATCGTGATGTTTCATGGCGACCGCAACGTGGAAATGCACCGCTCGCCCGAGTCGATCCGTGGCAATACCCTGGCCGCCAAGGCCAGGCAGGCCAAGGCCCTGAGCCGGCGTGCGGGCGTACCGGTGGTGATTGTGGCGCGACCTGGCACCTACGGTTCCAGCGGCAACCATGGGCAGCGGCGCCAGGCGCGGGAATTCATTGTGCTGGACGCTGCGCTCAACGAGCTGCGCAAGCGTTACGGCATCGGGCAGTTTGTGTTGCTGGGGCACAGCGGCGGCGCCACAGTGGCCGCGGCGTTGTTGACCTTGGGGCGTACCGATGTGAAGTGTGCAGTGATGACTTCCGGCGCGTTTGCCCTGGTGCAGCGCGCGCAGATGTTGCGTCAAAGCAAAGGCCTGCCTTCGCGTCCGGGACGCGACACCAATGGTTTATTGCTCCCCTACGATCCCCTGGAGCACATGGCCGGCATTGCCGTTGCGCCTGCGCGGCAGTTGTTCGTGATTGGCAGCGTGGACGACCAGGTAACCCCATTTGTGTTGCAGGAGCGTTTTTACCGGGCGTTGATTCGCGCTGGGCATCAGGCGCAGTTGGTCAAGGCGCAGGGTGTGCCTGCGATGTTTCACCAACTGCGCAATGACATTGGCCTGAAGACAGCAGCGGGCTGCGCGGGCTAACCCGCCGGCACCGCCTGTTCGGTCGTGTTCAGCCAATCACAGATCTGCGACAACCCGGTACCACCGGAGCTTTTCACCAGTACCCAATCCCCCGCCTGGAACCACTGGCCGGGGTGGCGCGCCAACGCCTGGCCTAATGCCGTGGCATCCTCGAACCACTGCACTGACAGCTCACTGCGCAGCACCCTGTACACCTCACGCATCAGCGGTCCGCACAGCACCAAATGCCGGGGCGCCGCCGCGCGCAGCGAGTCAGCCAGTTCCAGGTGGTAGCGCTGGGCGTCGGGGCCCAGCTCCAGCATGTCGCCCAACACTACTACCCGGTGCCGCGAGGCCACGGGCAGGTCGGCCATCGAGCGCAAGGCCGCAGCCATCGAGCCCGGGTTGGCGTTGTACGCATCGTTGATCAGCTGGAAATGCCCGTCGGTGCATTTGATCGAGCGGATATTGCCGCGACCTTCCACCGGTTGGAAGCCGGTCAGCACTTCCAGTGCCTGGTCGGCGTCAAGCCCGGCGGCGAACAGCGACGCCAGCACCCCCAGTGCGTTGAGCACCATGTGTCGGCCGCGAGCACTCAGGCTGAAATCCAGCCGTTGCGTGTCACGTTGCGCGGTGACGTAGACCCGGTCGGCCTCGCTGCACACGTCGAGCAGGCGCACATCGGCATCAGCGTGTTCGCCATAGCTGGTCACGTGCAAGCGCGCGACTTCGGCGGCCTGGGCGAACACCTCGTAGTGCGGCATATCGCGGCACAGCACCGCGTGCCCACCCGGTGCCATCGAGCGGAAGATCGCGCTTTTTTTACGCGCCAGGTTTTCCAGGGTGCCATGGTATTCCAGGTGCGCCGGAGCCAGCCCGGTCACGATAGCAATGTGTGGGCGCACCAGCTCCGAGTTAATCGGCATGCGGCCCACGGCCATTTCCAATACCCAGAATTTGGCCGGCCGGGGCATGCTCGCCAGGTTCCAGGCGATCCCATGGGGCAGGTTGGCGTTGGCCTCGGTGTGGCCCACTTCGCCCCAGTGTTTCAGGGCGTGGCCGAGCATGGCGACCACGGTGGTTTTACCGAAGCTGCCGGTGACGCCGAATACCTGGCCAGTGAATCGCTGCCTGGCGTATCGACCCATTTGCAGCATGGCCTCGCTGGTATCGGCGACCTGTAACACCGGCAGGCCGCTGTCCAGGTAGGGCGTCGGGTCTACACACAAGAACGCCGAGGGGCGCCGCTCAGGACTGGCCTGGGCCCAGCGCAGCGCTGACTGCACTTCGTTCGGTCCCACCTTGCTGGGGTGCCGATTGAGCATGCGCTGGGGTTTGAAAAACTGCATGGACGGCGTCAAACCCGACGTGTACCAACCGGGTGGTGGCTGTTTGGCCCAGGTGCCGTGTGTCACCCGAGCCAGGGTGTTGGCGTCCCAGACCCAGCCGAGGGGTGCTGCGTCCTGGGCCAGGCTCACTTGCGGCGCGCCGTCGAGCAGGTAGCGGTGGTAGGCAATCAGCCCCGAGAGGTAATGCTCCACGTCGTCGATGCGCACCCTGAACGCGTGGTGACGGATAAAAAACGAACCGGCAATGCGCGCAGGATTGGCGAAATACATCGCCGTTTCCGGCCAGAAATACCCGTTGAACAGATAGCGCGCACGATGATGCAGGGCGCGGTAAAACGCGTGCAGGTCGATCTCGGTGAGCAGGTGGCGCAATTGCGCTTGCTGGGCGATGCGTTCGAGCATCTGCTGCGCAGCCATCATCAATTCCAGTAGCGTCGGAAAGGTGGTGATGCGCTGTTGCACGAACCGCAGATAACCGGCGACGTTATTCAGGCCGAAGCGGAAATACTTTTCGTCAGGTCGGTAGCGGGTCAGTTCGTTCACGCAATAGCTGAGCCAGTGATCGTGCTCGCGCCAGTGCTGTTTTTCGATGAAGTAGTCGAAGGCTTTTTCCACCACGGTTAACCAGCGCTCATCGCCGGTGAGGCCGTAGAGGCGGATCAACCCGAACGCGGCCTCGCCGTCGTAGTAGATGATCCGGAACGCCTCTTTGACGGTAAGGTCACGGCCATGCAAGACGTGCACGAAGGCGCCGGTGGTCGCGTCCTGCATCCAGGCCATGCCATTGGCCAGGGCTTCCAGCACGGGTAGGTAGTGGCGGGTGCCGGTGACTTCGCTGTATTTGACCAGCGCCAACAAACACACGGCATTGCCGCCCAGTTTGATCTCGTCACCGGTGTCCAGCAGATACGCCGCCACACTGCCGTCGGGCAGCGCGTAGGACTTGATCAGTTCCTGGGTAAGGTAGGCCAGCGAGCGGTCGATGGCGGATTTAAGCGCCTCGTCGCCGGTCAGTGCCCAGGCCTCGATCATCGAATAGGTGGTACTGGCGTGGCGCAGGGTGTTGTAGTTTTTTATCGCCCGGTCAAAGCACGGGAAGTAGCCGTAGACGAACTGGCCGCTGTCCTGCACCTGAGCGCTCAGGTAGCTTGCGGCGCTGATGATGCTCGCCTTTACCATGCCGGGCTCCAGCGCTGCGAGGGTGCGCCAGCCGGTTTCTGTCGGGCCAGGGTTCAGCGGGTGGGGCACGCCGTCTTCGGCACAAAAAACGCCCTTGGTGTCGAACAGGAACACGGGGGTCTCGGGTTCAAGTGTGGCGATCAGGTCGGCTGTATTGAGCCCGGTAAAACGGCGCCTGGCGTACACCGAAAAATTGCCGGCATTGAAGCTCGCGTGATTGATAGCGTTGCCGCCATACAGGATCGCGTTGGCGTTCAGTTCCTGTTCGGTGATCGCGATGTGCAGCGCCGCATCGAAGGCGATGCCGCGCCGGAAGTAATTACGCTTGTGGCGCTTGAAGCGCGCATTGAGTTCGGCCCAGGTGATGGCGGTGACGTTGATCGCGCATTCGACGCGTATCCATGAACGTTCGACGATGTTGCCTGACTGCGCACGGTCTCGTTCGTAGGCTCCCTGCAAGTGCTGCACACCGGTTTGCCAGGCGGCTTCGAAGTTATCTGCCGTGATATGAAAAACATGCGCGCGCTGGGTGCCGTCGCTCATGGAGAAAAACAAGGTACAGGGCTGCGCGGTGTCTGATGATACAGCAGGCCCATTCATTTCTTTGCTTAGATGAGCATAACAAGCAAGCCATTGCTGTTTCACAGGCATAGTTCATCACCAGTCTTTAACTTGGAGAGGGGGGGCGCGCAGTGTTCATGATTAAACTGCGCGCCAGCTGATAAATAAGCAGAAAGTTATGCCGCACAGTTTTATAAAGGCAAATTAACCAGGCTGATATATCAAGAGCAGAGCGATGAATCCTCTTTCTCCGGCTCCAGCACGGAGGGCGGGACTTGGCTCTCGTATTGCTGGAGATGGTCACGAATCAGCTTGCGAATAACCTGAGAAATAGTAAGGTCAACTTCCTCGGACAGCGACTCCAGACGCTGCTTGGTCGGGAAGTCGATGAGAATGGTCAGACGTGTTGTTTTTTCAGGCATTTTCTTGATCCTTTTACAAAAGCGCGGTCTCGACTGCCGCGTGCAGTAAGTGCTGGAAGACGTGTGGAGTCCTTAGAACAAACCAATGGGGTAATCAACTGATTCATTGGAGTCTAATTCAAATCGCTGCGCGTTTTCCATCAATGTGCAGTGAAGGTTGCGATTATGTGAAGTTCTGCACCTTCTCCGTACCTCTTATTATCATCGGGTTATAATGCTATGAGATTCGAGTATAGACCGGTTGCAAGAAAGCTATCTCAAAGTGTAGGGGGTGTCAAAAGTCAATCTTATCTATAACTAAAGTAGTGGTTGTACTGTTTGGTGAGTTTGATTATGTATTTTGCGCATTACGTCATGAGATTTTTTCAAGAACTTGGCGCTCACAATATTCTGTCACAAAATACTAATTGATTGTTTTCGAATATCAAGGGTTGTTGTCACGAATAACAGCGATTGTTATTGGAAGAGGGGCAGGGAGGTGCTGCTTTTATCAGAAGGGCGCGACGGTCGTCGTTGAGGTAAAAGGGGCCAGGGCGACCCCTTTCCAGGAGGTGGGATCAGGCAAACACAAAATACTTACGCACCGTCTCGACCACTTCCCACGTCCCCTTCATCCCCGGCTCCACCACAAAGATATCCCCGGCCCGCAAATGGATCGGCTCCAGGCCGTCCGGGGTGATCACGCAGTAGCCTTCCTGGAAGTGACAGTATTCCCACTTCACATACTCCACCCGCCATTTGCC
This sequence comes from Pseudomonas sp. G1002, assembly GCF_013385455.1. NCBI lineage: Bacteria > Pseudomonadati > Pseudomonadota > Gammaproteobacteria > Pseudomonadales > Pseudomonadaceae > Pseudomonas > Pseudomonas sp. G1002. The sequence continues at coordinate 225,260 of NZ_JACAPY010000006.1, read as the reverse complement.
CGGGGTGCAGATCCAGGTGCCCATGATCTTGCTGCCGTCCTCGCTGGTGTAGGCGTTGAGGTTGACGGTGTGCGGGTCGCCTTCGAGTTTTTCCCATTTGCAGGCGTCCAGCACCGGCAGTGGATGGGTGTCGCGCAGTACGGTGATTGGCTTGGACATGATGATTCCGAGGCAGTGGAAGGGAAGTCCGAACCCTATCGCCTTGGGCGGCCCGCCAGTGGTCTGGACTCGACATCGGGATGCCCAGAAGCGCAGTCATTTGCACAGCCGTGAGTCACCGCCAACCCCTGTGGGAGCCGGGCTTGCCCGCGATGGCGGAGTGTCAGGCGATGGAAGGGCACGCTGTGCCGACCTCATCGCGGGCAAGCCCGGCTCCCACAGGGGATATTTGTTGTTTGAAGGATTGAGTCAGTACGAAATATCTGTGCGCCAATCAGCCATTTCCTCGCAGTAAGTGCGAAAGATTTCCCGCTTTGCGCTGGAATTCGCAAGAATATTTACAGCCGGCCCTCGTATCATTCACCCCAGTAACGACCGAGAGCCTTGAAATGAATCCAATAAAAACGTGGTGGGACATCAGCCCGCCCTTGAGCACCGCGACCCCGACCTGGCCGGGTGATACGCCGTTTCAGGAAGAGCGGGTCTGGCAGTTCGGCCCCGAGTGCCCGGTGAATGTCGGACGCATCACCCTGTCGCCCCACACCGGCGCCCATGTGGACGCGCCGTTGCACTACAGCGCGGACGGCGCGCCGATTGGCGAAGTGTCTCTGGATGTGTACATGGGCCCGTGCCGGGTGCTGCATTGCCTGGGCAGCGGCGCGCTGGTGCAGCCGCATCAGTTGGAAGGCCGCCTGGAAAACCTGCCGGAGCGTGTACTGTTGCGCACTTATCAACAGGCGCCGCTGGATGCCTGGGATTCGAATTTCACCGCCGTCGCCCCGCAAACGGTCGAGTTGCTGTTCAGCCTCGGCGTGCGCCTGATCGGCATCGACACGCCGTCCCTGGACCCGCAGCAGTCCAAGACCATGGATTCCCACAACGCCGTCGCCTCTCATGGCATGGCGATTCTCGAAGGCATCGTCCTCGACGACGTGCCGGAGGGCGATTACGAGTTGATCGCGCTGCCGCTGCGTTTTGCCAACCTCGATGCCAGCCCGGTACGAGCCATTCTCCGCCCGCTCAAGGAGCCCACGCGATGAGCCAGTGTCCTTTCTCCCCTGACTACCAGCCGCCGGAAGAATGGCATAACGCCGAGCTGAATTTTTCCGAGTCCATGAGCTACGGCGACTACCTGGACCTGGGCAAAGTGCTCAGCGCCCAGCACCCGCTGTCGCCGGACCACAACGAGATGCTGTTCATCATCCAGCACCAGACCTCGGAGCTGTGGATGAAGTTGATGCTCCACGAACTCAAGGCCGCCCGCGAACACGTGCGCCTGGGTGAGCTGCCGCCGGCGTTCAAGATGCTGGCGCGGGTGTCGCGGATCTTTGACCAGTTGGTGCACGCCTGGGCGGTACTGGCGACCATGACGCCGTCGGAGTACAAGTCGATCCGCCCGTACCTGGGGCAGTCGTCGGGTTTCCAGTCGTTCCAGTACCGGGAAATCGAATTCATCCTCGGCAACAAAAGCGCGGCGCTGTTGCGGCCTCACGCCCACCGGCCGGAGTTGTTGAAGGAGCTGCAGGTGGCGATTGCCACGCCGTCGCTGTATGACGAAGCGATCAACCTGATGACCAAGGCCGGGCTGGCGATCGACCCCAAGCGCGCCGAACGCGACCCGACGGCGCCAACGGTTCACGATGATTCCGTGGAGGCGGCGTGGCGCGAGGTTTATCGCGATCCGAGCCGGTATTGGGACCTGTACCAATTGGCCGAAAAGTTTATCGACCTGGAGGATTCGTTCCGCCAATGGCGCTTCCGCCATGTCACCACGGTGGAGCGGATCATTGGCTTCCAGCCTGGTACGGGCGGCACCGAAGGCGTGGGTTACCTGCGCAAGATGCTCGACACCGTATTGTTCCCCGAGCTGTGGCGAGTGCGTTCTACGCTGTAATCAAGGCCCAACAAAAAGCCCCGGTACTCATCAGTACCGGGGCTTTTCATTTGGAATACGATCAAAATGTGGGAGCGGGCTTGCTCGCGAAAGCGGTGGGTCAGTCAATACATCAGGTGACTGACACGACGCCTTCGCGAGCAAGCCCGCTCCCACACAAGCCCGCTCCCACATGGGTTATTGCGCTGTTACTGCCTTCGCGTTGTTCAACCGCAACCGGTACGCCACATAGATGATCCCGACCCAAACCGGGATCGCATACACCGACGCCCGCACACCCGGAATCGCCAGCATCACGCAGATGATCATCAGCATGAACGCCAGGCACAGGTAGTTGCTGAACGGGAACCAGAAGGTCTTGAACGACGGCACCACGCCTTGCTCGCCCATGGCCTTGCGGAACTTGATGTGGGTCAGGCTGATCAGCGCCCAGTTGATCATCAACGAGGCAACCACCAGCGCAAACAACAGCTCCAGTGCGTCATGCGGCGCGACGTAGTTGATCACCACACACAGCAGCGTCACCAGGGCGGAGATGCCCAGGGCACGCAGCGGCACGCCTTGCTTGTTCAACTTCATCAGCGCTTTCGGCGCGTCGCCTTGCTCGGCCAGGCCGAACAGCATGCGGCTGTTGCAGTACACGCCGCTGTTGTACACCGACAGTGCCGCGGTCAGGACCACGAAGTTGAGGATGTGGGCGGCGGTGTCGTTACCGATCAAGGAAAAGATCTGCACGAACGGACTGCCGCTGTAGGCATCGCCCGACGCGCCGAGGGTTTGCAGCAGTTGGTCCCATGGGTACAACGACAGCAGCACGGTAAGGGCGCCGACGTAGAAAATCAGGATCCGGTACACCACCTGGTTGATCGCCTTCGGGATCACCTTGCGGGGTTCGCTGGCTTCGGCGGCGGTAATACCCACCAGCTCAAGGCCGCCGAACGAGAACATGATGAACGCCATGGACATCAACAGCCCCATGCCGCCATTCGGGAAGAACCCGCCGTGGCTCCACAGGTTGCTCACCGAGGCCTGCGGGCCGCCGGTGCCGCTGAACAGCAGGTAGCAGCCGAGCACGATCATGCCGACAATCGCCACCACCTTGATGATCGCGAACCAGAACTCGGTCTCACCGAAGAACTTCACGTTGAGGGTGTTGATCAGGTTGACCAGCACAAAGAACACCACCGCACTGACCCAGGTCGGAATTTCCGGCCACCAGAACTGGATGTACTTGCCCACCGCTGTCAGCTCGGCCATGCCCACCAGCACGTAGAGTACCCAGTAGTTCCAGCCGGCGAGGAAGCCTGCGTAACCGCCCCAGTACTTGTGGGCGAAGTGGCTGAAGGAGCCGGCCACCGGTTCCTCGACGATCATTTCGCCCAGCTGGCGCATGATCAGGAACGCGATGAACCCGGCTACCGCATAGCCCAGGATCATCGACGGCCCCGCCGACTTGAGCACGCCCGCCGAGCCGAGGAACAGCCCGGTCCCGATCGCCCCTCCCAAGGCAATCAGCTGAATATGCCGGTTCTTCAGGCCACGCTTGAGGCCCACCGGGTTAACCATGTCATCCGCCATTAACATTCCCTTCTACTTGTTTTTTTCAGGGTTGATCGCACACCGAACCAGCCCCTCAAACCGCTGAGGGGTCAGATATTACTCTCGGTAAACTTTTCGTAATACAGCTGAACGCCATCAAGTGCCTGATCCAGCAGCCATTGTTTGATGGATTCGACCATCGGAGGGGGGCCGCAGACGTACATATCTGCCGATTGATCCCGCAATTCGGCCAGGTCGAAATGCTCGGTGAGGTAGCCGCGTTTGCCGGCCCAGTCCGAAGGTGGGTCGCTGAGTACCTCGGTGTAGCGAAACCCCGGGATCGTATCGGCGTAGGCTTTTATGCGTGTTGCCTCGCATAAATCGGCCGCACCCCGCACGCCGTAATACAGGTGCACCGGCTGTTGGCAGCCGCTGGCGGCCAGGTCATCGAGCATGCCCAGCAGCGCGGATAAGCCGGTGCCGCCGGCCACCAACACCAGCGGTCGGGTGACATGCCGAAGGTAGAAGGCACCCAATGGCGCTTCCAGCAGCAACTCATCACCGACCTGGCAGCGTTCGCGGATGTAGTTGCTCATCACGCCATCGGGCAGCAGGCGGATCAGGAACTGCAACTGATTGCCCGGGCGGTTGGCGAAAGAGTAGGAGCGCCAACTGTCGGTGCCGGGAATCGACAGGCGGGCATATTGGCCCGGCAAAAAGTCCAATGGTGCTTCAAGCTGCAGGTGCAGGATCGCCGTGCTGGGCGACACCTGCTGCACATTGCTCACCGTGCTGCGGATCTGGACCGGCCCCGGCGCGTTGCACAGGCTGGAATCAAAATCGAAGTAGAACGCCGCATCGGATTGGACCCGGGTCTGGCAGCTGAGCATTTTGCGTTGTTGCAGGTCAAGGCTGGAGAGGGCTTCCTCGTCCACGTAATCCTGGCTGTAGTCGCCGGACTCGCAGCGGCCCTGGCAAGTGCCGCAAACGCCTTCGCGGCAGTCGAGCGGGATCTTGATGCCGTTGCGCAACGCCGCATCCAACAGGATCTCATTGGCGCCCACCGGGAAAAACAGGGTCTTGCCGTCGGCAAAACTGAAGGCCACTTTGTGATTCATTCGCAGAACTCCGCGAGTTTGATTTTCTATGCCTGCGATTTACCTGTGGCGAGGGAGCATGCTCCCGCTGGGCTGCGCAGCGGCCCCAAAAAGCCGGGGGCGCTACGCACTGGAGCGCCAACCCGGTCCAGCGGGAGCAAGTTCCCTCGCCACAGGTGTAATGCATCAGGTCACAGGTGATAGAAATCCAGCACCGAGTTGATGGTGTCGTTGAGCAGCAGCGCGTGCTTGCGGGTGATCAACCAACTGTCGCCATCGGGCTTGAGGCTGTAAGTGGCGCTGCCGTAGAACTGCTCCGACGTCGCCAGTCGATAGAACAACGTATGCCAGTTCAACTTCACCTCCAGCAGGCCGTCCGGTTGCTCGGCAATCCGCACGTTATTGATCAAATGCAGCGTCCTCGGCATCGGCGTGGCCGACGCGGCCTTGCCCGTGCGCAGGCGAAACACCCGATCCTCCAGCCCCGAGCGGTTGGCGTAGTAGATCAACGACATTTCGCGCTTCGGGTCGCGGGTGTAGACATGTTCCGAATCCCACTGCGGCAGGTGGAATTCACTCTGCGGGTCGAACAACTGCACGTAGGCGTCCCAGTCCTGGGCATCGCACAGCTCGGATTTACGGTAAAAAAACTGCTCGATCCGGTACTGCAATTGCGCATTCATCATTCCACCTCCCGCAGTTTCAGGGCTTGCTGGTCGAGTCCGTCCAGCAGGAATTTCTGCCAGTTGCGGTGCTGGTTGACGTACAGCCCTTCGTGGGTGAATTCGGTGCCGGTCATCGCCGGCTGGATGCCGATGGATTCGCTGTTGGGCGTAGGCCCGGTTTCCCAGCGATGGCTGCCGCGGGAGATATCGCTCCAGCGTTCCAGACGGCCCTGGAAGCCGCGCTGGGCTTCGCGGAACTCCACCAGGTCATCCGGCGTACCCATGCCCGAGACGTTGAAGAAATCCTCGAACTGGCGAATACGGTTTTCACGGTCGGCGTCAGACTCGTTCTTCACCCCCAGGCACTGGCTGATGATTTCGGTCTTGTTCCATGCGATAGGGCGGATGATCCGCAGCTGCGAGCTGATCTGGTCGAGGAAGAACAGGCTTGGGTAGATGTTCAGGTTGCGCAGGCGGTGCATCATCCATTCGGCTTTTTGCTGGCCGTGTTCTTCGATCAGGCGCGGCATGATGGTGGCGTAGCCCGAACGCACGGTGGGGTTGGGCATGTCGCTGAACAACAGGCTGTGGCCATTGTTGAAGGCGAACCAGCCGTCATCGGTGTTCGCGTCGCCGGCGCCGAGTTTGCTGTAGTCCAGTGTCGTGCCCGAGCCGGTGCCGTTTTCCGTATTGACCTGCTGGCGATGCTGCACCGTGGCCACGTAGTTGTAGTGCACGGTGCTGACGTGATAACCGTCCAGGCCGTTCTCGTTTTGCAGTTTCCAGTTACCGTCGTAGGTGTAGGCGGACTTGCCCGGCAGCACTTCCAGCTCACCGGTGGCCGATTGGGCGACCATCATGTCGAAGAACACTTTGGCGTCGCCGAGGAAGTCTTCCAGGCTGTTGGTGCCGTTCACGTCGAGGCTGATGAAGACGAAGCCCTTGTAGCTCTCGATCCGTGCTTTTTTCAGGCCGCGAGTGGCCTTGTCGAAGCCTTCCGGGTATTCCCCCGGCGCCTTGACCTTCACCAGCCGGCCATCGCTCTTGTAGCACCAGGCATGGAACGGGCAGGTAAACGTGGACTGGTTGCCCTTGCCAACCCGGGTCAGGGTGGTGCCCCGGTGCTGGCAGGCGTTGATCAGCGCGTTGAGCTGGCCTTCGCCGTCGCGGGTGATGATCATCGGCTGGCGCCCGGCGCGCATCGTCACGAAGTCGTGCTTGTTGGTCAGTTCGCTCTCGTGACAGGCATAGATCCAGTTTTTTTCGAAGATCAGTTCCATCTCCAGCTCGAACAACTCCGGCTCGGTGAACATGTCCCGGGCGATGCGGAACACCTCATCCACCGGACGGAAGTCCAGGCAGCCTTCGATAAAGCTTTTCCACTGCTCGACGCTTCTTGCACCACTCATGGGAGGCACCTTTTTTGATAATGGCTAGACGGGTAAGCCATTAAGAGGCTGCGGCGGGGCACCGGGCTATCCGGTTAATGGGGGAAGGTGGGCCACTTAGTTGGGCACGAAATACCCACGGCGGTGCAGGGCGGTGGCGGAATGCGCTACTGTCTTGCAAGGCGATTGTCGGAAAAGTCTGCTTGTTATCCACTTAGTCGACGGTTGCTATCCACCCAGTGGCGATCCCGCTGGCGTGGCGCAAAACTTGCTGTCGATCTACCAGGACGCGCCGTCAGAGCGCGCCGGCCACAATTGCCGTGGGTGCCCCGTGATGAGTAGCAATACACGCGATATACGTATCGAGCGCTTCGACCTTGAAGGCGCCTGCAGCTGGATGTCCGGCATTTGCGGGCCGCACCGCCTGCAAACCGCGACGCCGGAGCGCATCCGCTTTCACCACAGCGCCAATGTGTTCAAGTCCCGCGCCACGACGCTGGGGATTATCGAATACGGCACCGACGTCACCATCGACATCGAAGACGCCGAGCACTTCAGCAGCTACAGCCTGACCCTGCCGCTGGTGGGCGAGCAGGAACTGAGCAAGAACGGCGTGCGGCTCAGCTCCAACCGTGACCAGGGCGTGATCATCTCGCCCAACGAACATCAGGTGCTGGAGATCTCCGGCGACTGCCGCAAGTTGCAGGTGGTGATCACCCGCGCGGCGATGAGCGAATCCCTGGAGGGCCTGCTGCAGCGGCCGATTGAAGCGCCGCTGCGCTTCGAGTCGGCGATGGACGCGGTGGACGGCGCTTCCGCGTCGTGGTGGCGCATGGCGCGGTATTTCATCGCCGAACTGGAGCGCAGCAGCGAGCTGTATGACCAGGTGGCGTTTACCCGGGACCTGGAAAGCTCGCTGATCAAGGGCCTGATCCTGGCCCAGCCGAACAACTATTCCGAAGAACTGCGGGACGTGCTGGGGGTGAAACTGCCGCACTATTTGATTCGTGCCCGACAGTACATCCACGACAACGCCCGGGAAGCGGTGCACCTGGACGATCTGGAGGCTGCGGCGGGCGTGTCGCGCTTCAAGCTGTTCGATGCCTTCCGCAAATACTTCGCCCTGTCGCCCATGGCCTATCTGAAGAAATACCGCCTGGGTGCCGTGCGCCAGCAAATCCTCGAACATGGCTCCACGCGCACCATCTCCGAAATCGCCCTGGGCTGGGGCTTTACTCATCTGGGGCGATTCTCGGCCGAGTACCGCAAGCTGTTCGACGAGTCTCCCAGCCAGACGCTGCAGCGCAACGACGCCCGGCGCATGCGTGGATGAACACCTTACGCAAAAACAACGGAGATCAACTGTGGGAGCGGGCTTGCTCGCGAATGCGGTGCATCAGCCAACTCATTCGGTGACTGACACTGCGCATTCGCGAGCAAGCCCGCTCCCACATTGGATGTGTGGTGTTCTTTTAAATCAACTCTTCCACCAGTTGCAGGCAATGACTGAGCCCCGGCGACTGGTCATTGATCCGCCGGCTGAGAATGATCGGCGACGTGGCGGTGGCCTCCACCACCGGCGTATAGCCAATGTCTGCGCGGTGCAGCACCTGCACCGAGGCGGGTACCAGGGTCACGCCCATGCCTGCGCCGACCAGACCAATGGCGGTCTGCAATTCGTTGGTCCACTGCGAAACCTTCAGGCTCAAGCCATGGGCATCGAACAGCGCGATCACATGGTCGGCGTAGCTCGGGCGCGGGTTGCCGGGATACAGCACGAAGGGTTCAGCGGCCAATTGCGCCAGGGTGGCCGGGGCGCCCAGCAGGGGATGTCCGGCGGGCAACACGGCCACCAGCCGATCTTCCACCAACACCCGCTGCACAATGGCCGGGTCGTCGATGCGAATCCGCCCGAAGCCTACGTCAATCCGCCCGGCCTTGAGGGCTTCGACCTGTTGCAGCGTGGTCATCTCCGACAGGCCCAACTCCAGCTCCAGGCCATCGTGGCTGCGCAGCCGGCGAATCAACTCCGGCAGCACGCCGTACAGCGTCGACGGCGCAAAACCGATGCCCAGCCAGGTTTTCTGCCCAAGGCCGATGCGCCGGGTGTTGTCACACACCTTGCCCAGTTGCTCCAGCAGCACATTGGCGTGCTCATAGAAAAACCGCCCGGCTTCGGTCAGGCGCAACGGGCGCCCACGCTCCAGCAGGACCACACCCAGTTCGTCCTCCAGTTGCTGGATCTGCCGGCTCAGCGGCGGCTGGGCAATGTGCAGGCGTTCGGCGGCGCGGGTGAAGTTGAGGGTTTCCCCCAGCACCTGGAAGTAACGCAGATGGCGCAGTTCCATAAGGACTCCATTCATACCTTAAGGGTATTGTTCGAGACTCATTCTATATTGGAAGCCAGCAGAGATCCGGAACAGAATCAGGCCAAATCTATAAAGAACCCAACGGGTATTGCCATGCCGATTTGCGCCATCGAGTCGATCGAGACCATCATCGTCGATCTCCCTACCATCCGCCCGCACAAACTGGCGATGCACACGATGCAGAACCAGACCCTGGTGATCATCCGCGTGCGCTGCGCCGACGGTATCGAAGGCATTGGTGAATCCACCACCATCGGCGGCCTGAGCTACGGCAATGAAAGCCCCGACAGCATCAAGATCAACATCGACCGGCACTTCGCGCCGCTGCTGCTCGGCCAGGACGCGAGCAACATCAATGCCGCCATGTTGCGCCTGGAGCGCAGCATCCGCGGCAACACCTTTGCCAAGTCGGGTATCGAAAGCGCCTTGCTCGACGCCCTCGGCAAACGCCTGAACCTGCCGGTCAGCGAATTGCTCGGCGGCCGCGTGCGGGACGCCTTGCCGGTGGCCTGGACCCTGGCCAGCGGCAACACCGAAAAAGACATCGCCGAGGCCGAGAAGATGCTCGACCTGCGCCGCCACCGCATTTTCAAATTGAAGATCGGCGCCGGTGAAGTCAGCCAGGACCTGGCCCACGTCATCGCGATCAAAAAAGCTCTGGGCGACCGCGCCAGTGTGCGGGTCGACGTCAACCAGGCCTGGGACGAAGCCGTGGCCCTGCGCGCCTGCAAGGTGCTGGGGGACAACGGTATCGACCTGATCGAACAACCGATCTCGCGCAACAACCGCGGCGGCATGGTGCGGCTCAACCTGTCGAGCCCGGCGCCGATCATGGCCGACGAGTCCATCGAATGCGTGGAAGATGCCTTCAACCTGGCCCGCGAAGGCGCGGCCTCGGTGTTCGCCCTGAAGATCGCCAAAAACGGCGGGCCGCGTGCGGTATTGCGCACCGCAGCGATTGCCGAAGCGGCGGGTATCGGCCTGTACGGCGGCACCATGCTTGAAGGCGGTATCGGCACCCTGGCCTCGGCCCATGCCTTTCTCACCTTGAACAAACTGGCGTGGGACACCGAGCTGTTCGGCCCGCTGCTGCTCACCGAAGACATCCTCGCCGAGCCGCTGGTGTACCGCGATTTCCACCTGCATGTCTCCACCGCTCCGGGCCTGGGCCTGGCCATCGATGAAGAGCGCCTGGCGTTCTTCCGTCGCGATAACTAACAAGAGGACACCTGCGATGTTGTTCCACGTAAAAATGACCGTGAACTTGCCCGTCGACATGAACCCCGAGCGCGCTGCCGGCCTCAAGGCTGAAGAAAAAGCCTTCTCCCAGCGGCTGCAGGAGCAAGGCAAATGGCGCCACCTGTGGCGCATCGCCGGGCTGTACGCCAACTACAGCGTGTTCGATGTCGACAGCGTGCAGGAACTGCATGACCTGTTGATGCAACTGCCGCTTTATCCTTACATGGCCATCGAAGTGAATGCCCTGTGCCGGCATCCATCGTCGATCCGTGAGGATGATCGCTGAGTCTGTTTTTTCACCTAATAATTACAAGATGAGGATTGCACCATGTCCATCCGACTTTCCCAGACTGCTCACGCCCAACAGTTTCTCGAAGAAGCCAGCGGCAACCTTAACGACGGCGGCAACCCACGGGCCAAGGCGCTGATCTACCGGATCCTGCGGGACACGGTGAACATCATCGAAGACCTGGAAGTGACCCCGGAAGAGTTCTGGAAGGCGGTCAACTACCTCAACGAACTGGGCAAGAACCAGGAAGCCGGCTTGCTCGCGGCAGGGTTGGGCCTGGAGCATTACCTGGACATGCTGATGGACGCGGCGGACGAGGAAGCCGGCAAATCCGGCGGTACCCCGCGCACCATCGAAGGCCCGCTGTATGTGGCCGGTGCGCCGCTGTCCAAGTTCGAGGCGCGGCTGGACGACGGGCAGGACCCGGGCGTGCCGCTGTTCATGCAGGGCCAGGTGCGCGACACCAATGGCAAGCCGTTGGCGGGGGCGATTGTCGATGTATGGCAGGCCAATACCGGTGGTACGTATTCGTGGTTTGACAGCACGCAGTCGGAGTTCAACCTGCGTCGGCGAATCGAGACCGATGCCCAGGGCAACTACCGTTTTCGCAGCATCGTGCCGTCGGGGTATGGCTGCCCGCCGACCGGCCCGACCCAGCAGTTGCTGGACCAGTTGGGGCGCCATGGCCAGCGGCCGGCGCATATCCACTTCTTCATCTCGGCGCCGGGCCATCGGCACCTGACCACGCAGATCAACCTGTCGGATGATCCGTACCTGCATGATGATTTTGCCTATGCGACGCGGGATGAGTTGATCGCCGAAATTCGCTTCAGCGAGGACGCAAACCTGGCAAAGGAATTTGGTGTGGAAGGGCAGTTTGCGCAGATTGATTTTGACTTTGAGTTGCAGCCTGCGGCGGCGCCTGTCGAACAGAAACGTATGCAACGAGTTCGCGCGCTCGAAGACTGAAAGCGGTAAAAAAATGTGGGAGCGGGCTTGCTCGCGAATGCGGTGGATCAGTCAATATTTCCGGTGACTGACACTCCGCCTTCGCGAGCAAGCCCGCTCCCACATTGGCTCTGTATCGTTTGGCCTACTTGCGAACAACCAGATCGAGCAGATCATCCCGATCCTTGATCTTCTGCAGCACGATCTCCGACCGAATATCCATCACCCCCGCCGTGCGGTTCAGGTGGTTCACAATGAAATCCGAAAAGTGCTTGAGGTTGCGCGCCTGCACCCGCAGCACATAATTGCTCGCCCCGGTAATCACGTAAGCACTGGCCACCTCCGGCCAGCCTTGCACCTTCTTGATAAACGTCTCGTGCCAATCCTCCACATCCTGGCGTAACGACAGGTGGACGATGGCCTCCAGCTCGATTCCCAGTTGCTCGGCGTTCAACACCGCCCGATAACCACTGATGATTCCCTCGCTTTCCAGCAGGCGCAAACGCCGCAGGCAGGCCGACGGCGACAGGGCGACTTTCTCCGCCAGTTCCTGGTTACTGATACGGCCATCCTGTTGCAGGAAATGCAGAAGGCGCAGGTCGGTGGCGTCGAGAATCATGGTTAGAATAAATCCGCGTGTTTGGGGGTTAAATTCGAATTTCCTACAGCTTAATTAGCCTGTTGCCCACCACTTTGCACGAAAATTCTCTAAAGCTTCGTTCATTATTTGGCTCATTGTTACTACAACAACAGGACTGACCATGACCACCCGCACCCATTGCCTGACCCTCGACGCCCAGGATCCGCTGGCGCCATTGCGCAACCAATTCGCCTTGCCGGCCGGGGTCATCTACCTCGACGGCAACTCCCTCGGTGCGCGCCCGGTAGCGGCACTGGAACGGGCGCAAGCGGTGATCGCCGAGGAGTGGGGCAATGGGCTGATTCGCAGTTGGAACAGTGCCGGCTGGGCCGACCTGTCCCAGCGCCTGGGCAATCGCCTGGCACCGCTGATCGGTGCCCGCGACGGTGAAGTGGTGATCACCGATACCACCTCCATCAACCTGTTCAAAGTGCTCAGCGCCGCGCTGACCGTGCAACGCGAACGCGCGCCAAGCCGCAAGGTGATCGTCAGCGAAGCGAGCAATTTCCCCACCGACCTGTACATCGCCGAAGGCCTCACCGAACTGCTGCAACAGGGCTACTCCCTGCGCCTGGTCAACAGCCCGGACGAACTGCCGAAAGCCATCGACCAGGACACGGCCGTGGTGATGCTCACCCACGTCAACTACAAGACCGGCTACATGTACGACATGCAGGCCCAGACTGCCTTGAGCCATGAATGTGGCGCGCTGGCGATCTGGGACCTGGCGCATTCGGCGGGCGCGGTGCCGATCGACCTGCATCAGGCCGGTGCCGATTATGCGATTGGTTGCACTTACAAATACCTCAACGGCGGGCCGGGTTCCCAGGCGTTTGTGTGGGTCAACCCGGCGCTGGTGGATGTGGTTACGCAGCCGCTGTCGGGCTGGTTCGGGCATACCCGACAGTTCGCCATGGAATCGCGTTATGCCCCGAGCCAGGGCATCGCCCGCTACCTGTGCGGCACCCAGCCGATTACCTCGCTGGCGATGGTGGAGTGTGGCCTGGATATTTTTGCCCAGACCGATATGGCCAGCTTGCGCTCTAAATCCCTGGCGTTGACCGACCTGTTCATCGAGTTGGTGGAAAGCCGTTGCGCCGCCCACGACCTGACCCTGATCACCCCGCGTGAGCATGCCCGACGGGGTAGCCACGTCAGCTTCGAACACCCGGAAGGCTACGCGGTTATCCAGGCCTTGATCGCTCGTGGCGTGATTGGTGATTATCGCGAGCCGCGCATCATGCGGTTCGGGTTTACCCCGCTGTACACCAGCTTTGCTGAAGTGTGGGATGCGGTGGAAATCCTGGGTGAGATTCTCGATCAAAAAACCTGGGACCAGCCGCAGTTCAAGGTTCGCCACAGCGTCACCTGAGTAAACGCAGAGCAAAAAATGTGGGAGCGGGCTTGCTCGCGAATGCGGTCTATCAGTCTCTGATGTATTGACTGGCACACCGCATTCTCGAGCAAGCCCGCTCCCACAGGGGACAGTGTTTCAACCAGAAAGCAGTGCAATCACAATAATAAAGGGGCACGCCACGTGACCACGCCAGACCAAGGCTTTGCCGAAATCACCAATCGCGAACTGGGCCTCAGGCGCCAGCTCACTTCCGGCCAGATGAGCATGATCGCCATCGGTGGCGCAATCGGCACCGGGCTGTTCATGGGCAGCGCCTACGCCATCGGCTATGCCGGGCCCAGCGTGCTGGTCAGCTATGCCATCGGTGCGCTGATCACTTTGCTGTTGATGGGCTGCCTGGCGGAGATGACCGTGGCGCATTCCACCTCGGGCTCCTTCGGCGCGTATGCCGAATTTTACGTCAGCCCGCTGGCCGGTTTCCTGGTGCGTTATGCGTACTGGGCGGCGATTGTGCTGGCGGTGGGCGCCGAGGTCACGGCGGTGGCGATGTACATGAAGTACTGGTTTGCCAACGTGCCTGAATGGGTGTGGATCGTCTCGTTTTCCAGCGTGCTGATCGTACTCAACGCCATCAGCGTCAAGACCTTCGGCAACTTCGAGTACTGGTTCTCCACGATCAAGATCAGCGCCATCGTTGGCTTCATCATCCTCGCGGTGTACGTGGTGTTCGGCTCCGGCAACCCGGATTACGGTGTGCAGAACTACACGGCCCACGGCGGCTTTTTCCCGAACGGGTTGAGCGGCATGTGGATCGCGGTGATCGTCTCGATCTTCAGTTACCTGAGTGTGGAAATGATCGCGGTGGCCGCCGGTGAAGCGGCCGACCCGGAGCAGGCGGTGAAAAAAGCCTTCCGCGCGACCATCGTGCGCCTGGTGGTGTTCTACCTGCTGACCCTGGCGCTGATGTTGGCCATCGTGCCGTGGAACCAGGCCGGCCACGCCCAGAGCCCGTTCGTCACGGTGATGCAGACCATCGGCATTCCCGGCGCCACCGGGGTGATGAACTTCGTGATCCTGATCGCTGCGCTGTCGGCGATGAACAGCCAGCTCTACATCACCACCCGCATGATGTTCAGCCTGTCCCGCGCCGGTTTTGCGCCCAAGTCCATGGGCGCCTTGAGCAAGAGCGGGATCCCGTTGAATGCCTTGTTGCTGTCCAGCTCGGGCATTGCCCTGGCGACCCTGCTGAACGTGGTGTACCCGGAAAGCTCGTTCACCCTGATGATGGCGATCTCGATGTTTGGCGCGATCTTCACCTGGTTCATGATCTTCCTCACGCACCTGTTTTTCCGCCGCTACCGCAAGCGTCACGGCGGGGCGAAGCTGTCGTTCCAGCTGGCGCTGTTTCCCTACAGCACGCTGCTGGGCCTGGTGCTGATGGGCGCGGTGATGATCACCACGTTTTTCACCGATGCGTTCAAGATGACGCTGGTGTTCGGGGTGCCGTTCCTGCTGATTCTGTCGGCGGTGTACTACGTATTTTTCCGCAAGGGCGCGGCCAAGGCATCGAACAAGGCTTTGGCATAACCCGGCAATTGCTCGAACTCGCGGGCGCATAACAGCAGTTTGCGACAGGCCCAATCCTCGCTCAGGGGTTGGGCCTTGAAGCGCCGCTCCAACGGCCAGCGTTCCAGCGCGGCCAGGGGCACGATCCCCAGCCCGGCGCCCCGGGCGACCATGCGAATCAGCCCGTCAAACCCATCAGCGCGGATGCGTGTCTGCAAGCGAAAGCCTGCGTGCAATGCCTGTTCCTCCAGGTACACCGCCAGCGCGCTGTCGGCGGCCAGGCCCACGTAGTCGTGCTGCAAGCTGTCGATAAAACTCACGGTGCGCCCGGTCAGCGGGTGATCCAGCGGCATGATCAGCACCAGCGGGTCGTCGCGAAAGGGCAGGGTTTGCAGGCCGTGGGTGTCTACTGCGTCGGAAATAATCCCCAGGTCTGCCGCGCCCTGGCGCAAGGCGTGGGTGATGCGCAGGCTTGGCAGTTCCTGCAGGTCGATGTCGAGGTTGGGGTGCTCGTGCAGAAAGTCCGCCAACAGTTCCGGCAGGTATTCGCTCAGGGCGGTGGTGTTGCACAGCAGGCGCACCTGGCCCTTGACGCCGTTGGCGTATTCCGCGAGGTCTTGCTGCAGGTGATCGGCTTGCTGCAACAGCAGGCGGGCGTGACGGGCGAGGGCTTTACCCGCAGCAGTCGGGGTGACGCCACGGCGGCCACGTTCAAGAAACTCGATGCCCAGGGAGGCTTCCATCGCCCGGATCCGTGCACTCGCCGCCGCCAGGGACAAATGGCTGCGGCTGGCGCCGGCGGTGATATTGCCGGTGTCGAGGATGTGCAGGTACAGGCGCAGGTCGATCAGGTCAAAGTGCATGTGCTGGGGATCTCAGTGTCTGTACGGGCCTCTTCGCGAGCAAGCCCGCTCCCACATTTAGATCTGTGAACCCTTTCAAAATGTGGGAGCGGGCTTGCTCGCGAAGAGGCCATCTGCCTCATGCAAAACAAGAGGCTGCCTCAGTATATGGCGAATTTTCAGATATCACCCAAACCTGCAAAATCGACCCATGAATACCTTACTCGCGTTCTACCAAAACCTCGGCCCGGCCCTGACATTGCTGGTGGTCGGCACCTTCCTGCTGGCAGGTACGGTCAAGGGCGTCATCGGCCTGGGCCTGCCCACCGTCGCCATGGGCATGCTCGGCCTGGCTATGTTGCCGGCGCAGGCTGCGGCGTTGCTGATCATCCCGTCCACCGTCACCAACCTCTGGCAACTGGCCTTCGGCGGTCACTTGAGCGCGTTGATCAAACGCCTGTGGCCGATGCTCCTGCTGATTTTCCTCGGCACCGGGCTGGGCTCGGTGTGGCTGGGCATGGATGGCGGGCATTGGGTGGTGCGGGCGTTGGGCGGCGCGCTGCTGGTGTATGCCTTGAGCGGGCTGTTGCTGCCGACGTTCAAGGTAAGCCCGGCCACCGAGCGCTGGCTGGGCCCGCTGTGCGGCGTGCTGACCGGGGTGATCACCTCGGCCACCGGGGTGTTTGTGATACCGGCGGTGCCGTATCTGCAAGCGTTGGGCTTGAACCGCGATCAGCTGGTGCAGGCGTTGGGGCTGTCGTTCACCGTGTCGACCCTGGCGCTGGCAGCCGGGCTGTTCTGGCGTGGCAGCCTGGGCGGCGGCGAATTGAACGCCTCGTTGCTGGCGCTGGTTCCCGCGCTGCTCGGGATGTGGCTGGGCCAGGCCCTGCGCCAGCGCATCAGTGCCGTGCTGTTCAAGCGGGTGTTCTTTATCGGCATGGCCGCGCTGGGAGGTCATCTGCTGATCAGTGGTTAACAATATGCCGTTGATTCGTGCGCCTTGGTCAAATGTATTTTGCCGCCGGGACGCTTATTCCAACGGACAGACCCCGTTACCCTGCCTTCAGACATTTTTAATCTTTAGGCACCCCCTATGAAAAAAGTACTCCTGCTCAACGGCGGTAAGAAATTCGCCCATTCCGACGGTCGCTACAACAGCACCCTGCATGAAGCCGCCCTGGCGGCACTGGACCGTGGCGGCATCGACGTCAAGGAAACCCACATCGACGCCGGCTACGACGTGGCCGAAGAAGTCGCCAAATTCCTCTGGGCCGACGTGATCATCTACCAGATGCCCGGCTGGTGGATGGGCGCTCCGTGGATCGTCAAGAAGTACATCGATGAAGTCTTCACCGAAGGCCATGGCAGCCTGTACGCCAGCGACGGCCGCACCCGCTCCGACTCGTCGCAGAAATACGGCAGCGGTGGCCTGATCCAGGGCAAGCAATACATGCTGTCCCTGACCTGGAACGCTCCTCAGCAAGCGTTCGACGACCCCACCGACTTCTTCGAAGCCAAGGGCGTGGACGCGGTGTATTTCCCGTTCCACAAGGCCAACGAGTTCCTCGGCATGACCGGCCTGCCGACCTTCCTCTGTGTGGACGTGATGAAACGCCCGGCCATCGAAGCCGATGTGGCGCGTTATGAACAGCATCTGGCACAGGTGTTTAACCTGAGTCTGTAATGCGGCTAGTATCCGTGCAGCCGCTATAAAGAGGATTCACGTTGAAAGCCCGATCCGATGAGCTACAGATCTTCGTCTGCGTGATTGAATGCGGGTCGATTTCCGCCGCAGCCGAGCAGGTCGGGCAGACGCCGTCGGCGGTCAGCCGCACCTTGTCGCGCCTGGAAGCCAAGCTCGACACCACCCTGATCAACCGCACCACCCGGCGCATGGACCTGACCGAAGAGGGCAAGTATTTCTTCGAGCGGGCCAAGGTGATCCTCGAGCAAATGGACGACCTGGAAGAGCGCCTGTCGTCGCGCCAGCAAACCCCCTCGGGGCGCCTGCGGATCAACGCGGCGTCGCCGTTCATGCTGCATGCGATTGTGCCGTACATCGCCGAGTTTCGTGGCCTGTACCCGGACATCCAGCTGGAGCTGAACAGCAACGACCTGATCATCGACCTGCTGGAGCAGAGCACCGACATCGCGATTCGTATCGGTGCCCTGGCCGACTCGACGTTGCACGCCCGCTCACTGGGTTGCAGCCCGCTGCATATCCTCGCCAGCCCGGCGTACCTGGAACAGCACGGCACGCCCACGACCGTTGCCGAACTGGCCGAACACACGTTGCTCGGCTTCACCCAGACCGAAACCCTCAACCACTGGCCGTTGCGCCACGTGCACGGCGATCGCTGGCAAATCCAGCCTGGCGTTGCCGCTTCCAGCGGTGAAACCTTGCGCCAGCTGGCGCTGGAAGGGCAGGGCATCACCTGTCTATCGGACTTCATGACCGCCCAGGACATCAAGACCGGGCGCCTGATACCGGTGCTGGCCGAGTTCAACAGCGGCTATCGTCAACCGATCAATGCGGTGTACTACCGCAACTCGCAATTGGCCTTGCGCATCCAGTGCTTCCTGGACTTTATCCAGGGCAAGTTGGCCAGCTACGCCAGCTGATTCGTGACCTCTGCGCAAGATTGAATTGGGCAATACGGACTTATTCGGAATGGATAGGTCCGCAATACTGAGTCCATCAATTACTCACGCAGGGAGACACCTCCATGAACGTATTCATCACCGGCGCTGCCGGTTTTATCGGCGGTTCCATCGCTACTGGCCTGGTCAAGGCCGGCCATAACGTCACCGGCCTGGTGCGCAGCACCGAACAGGCTGCGGAAATGACTGCACTGGGCATCATGCCGGTAATCGGTACGCTGGATGACAGCGCGCTGTTGACCGAGCAGGCGAAGAAAGCTGACGCGGTGATCAACGCCGCCAGCAGCGACCATCGCGGCGCCGTGGAAACCTTGTTGGCCGCGCTGCGCGGCTCCAACAAAACCTTCCTGCACACCAGCGGTTCGAGCATCGTCGGCGATGCGTCGGGCGGTAAGTCCAGCGATGTCATCTACTTTGAAGACAACCTGCCGGAGCCGACTGTCGACAAGGCTGCTCGCGTGGCCATCGACAACCTGATCCTGGCTGCCGCCAAAGATGGCGTGAACTCGGCAGTGATCTGCAACACCCTGATCTACGGTCACAGCCTGGGCGTCAAGCGCGACAGCGTGCAGTTGCCACGCTTGCTCAAGCAGGCACGCAAAAGCGGTGTAGTGCGGCATGTGGGCACCGGGCAGAACATCTGGTCCAACGTGCACATTGAAGACGTGGTTGCGTTGTACCTGCTGGCGCTGGAAAAGAATGTGCCGGGCACTTTCTACTTTGTGGAGAGTGGCGAAGCGGCGTTTGTCGACATGACCACCGCGATTGCCGAAGCGCTGAAGCTGGGTAAACCACAGGATTGGCCATTGGCGGATGCTGAGGCCGAGTGGGGTTATGAAATGGCCAACTATGGCCTGGGCTCCAACAGCCGGGTGCGCGGCAAGCATGCGCGGGAATTGCTGGGATGGGCGCCGAAGCGGACCTCCGTAGTTGAGTGGATTCGCAACGAGATGGTTTGATGTTCGCTTGAGACCGAGGCGAGCTCTTCGCGAGCAAGCCCGCTCCCACACTTAACCGAGTTCCAACTTTGGAATGCGGTCAAATGTGGGAGCGGGCTTGCTCGCGAAAGGGGCGACTCGGTCCAACGGTCTTACCCAACACTAGCCCCACCCCGCCCAATTCCGTACCATCCCCAGCCTTATCCCCCGCAACTCCCCGGTACTTCAATGAACCTCACCCGTCTGCGCGCCGACGCCCTGGCCGGACTCACCACGTCTTTTGCCTTGCTGCCCGAATGCATCGCCTTTGCCCTGGTGGCTCATCTCAACCCGCTGATGGGCCTCTACGGCGCATTCATCATCTGCACCCTCACCGCGCTGTTCGGCGGCCGGCCTGGCATGGTCTCCGGGGCCGCCGGCTCGATGGCGGTGGTGATCGTCGCGCTGGTGGTGCAGCACGGCGTGCAGTACCTGCTGGCCACGGTGTTGCTGGGCGGGTTGATCATGGTCGCCTTCGGCCTGTTGCGCCTGGGCAAGCTGGTGCGCATGGTGCCGCACCCGGTGATGCTCGGGTTCGTCAACGGCCTGGCGATCATCATTGCCCTGGCGCAGCTGGAGCATTTCAAGAGCGGTGACACCTGGCTCAGCGGCACGCCGCTGTACGTAATGACCGGGCTGGTCGCGGCAACCATGGCCACCGTCTACCTGCTGCCGCGCCTGACCCGCGCGGTACCGCCAGCCCTGGTGGCGATCCTCGGCGTGGGCCTGGCGGTATACCTGCTCGGCCTGCCGACCCGCACCCTGGGCGACATGGCCCACATCGCCGGCGGCCTGCCGACCTTCGCGCTGCCGCAGATCCCCTGGACCCTCGAAACCCTGCACATCATCGCGCCCTACGCGATCCTGATGGCCATGGTCGGCCTGCTGGAAACCCTGCTGACCCTCAACCTCACCGACGAAATCACCGAAACCCGCGGCTACCCGGACCGCGAAAGCGTGGCCTTGGGTGCCGCCAACATGGTCTCGGGCCTGTTCGGCGGCATGGGCGGCTGCGCGATGATCGGACAAACCGTGATCAACCTCAGCTCCGGCGGGCGCGGGCGCTTCTCCGGGGTATTTGCCGGGGTGATGATCCTGCTGTTCATTCTGTTTCTGTCACCGCTGATCGAGCGCATTCCGCTGGCGGCGCTGGTGGGGGTGATGTTTGTGGTGTCCCAGCAGACGTTTGCCTGGGCGTCCCTACGGGTGATCAACAAGGTGCCGCTCAACGACGTGCTGGTGATCATGGCGGTGACGGTGATTACCGTGTTCACCGACCTGGCGACGGCGGTGCTGTGCGGGATTGTGATTGCGGCGCTGAACTTCGCCTGGCAGCAGGCGCGCGAGTTGTACGCGGATGAACATATGGAAGCGGACGGCAGCAAACTCTATCGGGTGCACGGCACGCTGTTTTTTGCCTCGACCACGCCGTTTTTGAATCGCTTCGATCCGGCCAACGACCCGGCCCAGGTGACGCTGGATTGCCGTCACTTGAGCTTCGTCGACTATTCGGCGATTGCTGCGTTGATGACCTTGCGCGAGCGCTACACCAAGGCCGGCAAGCATTTGCGGGTACTGCACCTGTCCGAGCGCTGCCGCAAACTGCTCAAGCGCGCCCGGGTGCAGCACGACTGACCGTTGTTGAAGTGCGATGATCGTTCCCACGCTCTGCGTGGGAACGCCGCTTTGGACGCTCCGCGTCCGCTCTTAAAATCGTGACACGGAGCGTCACAGGATGCATTCCCACGCAGAGCGTGGGAACGATCATGGTCCGACCAGGTTTTCCAGTTCCTGGGCGCGGGTCTGGGTCATGTCCAGCACGCAGCCGGAGCCGTTGACCTGATCAATGGTGCCGCCGGTGGCCGAGCCGATGAAGCCGCAATTGGCATCGCGAAACTTGAGCCACTGGCGCTGGACGTCCTGCAACTGCTGCTTGCGGTTGCCTTCCATCGCCGTCATCGCGGTTTTGTAGGCGGTATTCAGGCGCGCGTCCTGCACCTTGGTTTCCTTGGCGTTGCAATCGACCATGTCGGCGGTGGTGTTGGCGCCGTCCATGCATTTTTTCAGTGCCGGGTTCTCATCGGCCGAGGCCGTGCCGCACAAGGCCAGCAACAGTGCGCCGGCGGCGAAAGGAACAAGCAGGGGGTTACGATTCATTCTGGGTTTTCCTGGTCATGAGTCGGTGTGCAGTCTAAGACTCGGCCTGCGCAGTTGAGTTTCCAGCCCCGGCGATCTTCATGTAAAAACGCCCCCCGAATTTTCATCCACTGACCCTGGGCATATCCCTGCGCGACAGGGCTTGTCTGTGGGCGAAAATTACTTTCATAAAAATTGAAAATACACCCCGGTAATGATTTATGACTTTCACAACCTATTCGACGTGACCCTTTCCGAGGAGTACCGCATGGCCGCATCACCGGGGTATTGGCTGTTGATCTACGCCGCCATCGCCATCATTGCATTGATCGTATTGATCGCGCGTTACCGGCTCAACCCGTTTATCGTCATCACCCTGGTGTCTATCGGCCTGGCGCTGTTGGCCGGGATGCCGGCGGATACGATCATGGGCTCCTACGAGGCCGGCGTCGGCAAGACGCTGGGGCATATTGCGCTGGTGGTCGCGCTGGGCACCATGCTCGGCAAGATGATGGCCGAGTCCGGTGGCGCCGAGCAGGTGGCGCGTACGCTGATCAACCGGTTCGGCGAGCGTAACGCGCACTGGGCAATGGTGTGTATCGCGTTCCTGGTGGGGCTGCCGCTGTTTTTCGAGGTCGGTTTTGTGTTGCTGGTGCCGATCGCGTTTACCGTGGCGCGGCGGGTGGGCGTGTCGATCCTGATGGTCGGCCTGCCGATGGTGGCGGGCTTGTCGGTGGTGCATGCGCTGGTGCCGCCGCATCCGGCGGCGATGATGGCGGTGCTGGCCTATAACGCCTCGGTCGGGCAGACGGTGCTGTATGCAATTTTGATCGGCATACCCACCGCGATCATTGCCGGCCCGCTGTACGCCAAATTTATCGTGCCGCACATTCACCTGCCCGCGGAAAACCCGCTGGAGCGCCAGTTCATCGACCGCGAGCCGCGCTCCCGCCTGCCGAGTTTCGCCCTGACCATGGGCACCATCCTGTTACCGGTGGTGCTGATGATGATCGGCGGCTGGGCCAACCTGATTTCCACACCGGGCACCGCCTTTAACCAGTTCCTGTTGTTTATCGGTAACTCGGTGATTGCGCTGCTGGTGGCGACCTTGGTGAGCTTCTGGACCCTCGGCCTGGCCCAGGGTTTCAACCGCGAATCGATCCTCAAGTTCACCAACGAGTGCCTGGCACCAACGGCCAGCATCACCTTGCTGGTGGGTGCGGGCGGTGGTTTGAACCGGATTCTGGTGGACGCCGGGGTCACCAATGAAATCCTCGGCCTGGCCCACGCCTTCAACCTGTCGCCTTTGGTGATGGGCTGGCTGTTCGCCGCGCTGATGCGCATCGCCACCGGCTCGGCCACCGTGGCCATGACCACGGCCTCAGGCGTGGTCGCACCGGTTGCGATGGGCCTGGGTTATCCACACCCGGAATTGCTGGTGCTGGCCACCGGCGCGGGTTCGGTAATCTTTTCCCACGTGAACGACGGCGGCTTCTGGCTGATCAAGGAATACTTCAATATGACGGTGATCCAGACCTTCAAGACCTGGACCGTGCTGGAGACCCTGATTTCGGTGGTCGCCTTCGGTCTGACTTATGGTTTGTCCTGCATCTTGTAACCCGGAGCCGAACCGATGGACATCCTCTACCAGATCCGCGCCCGCCAGGATTCCTTCAGCGCCGGCGAAGGGCGTATCGCCAAGCTGATGCTCGATGATGTCGGCTTTGCAGCGTCCGCTAGCCTGGAAGAATTGTCCCAACGGGCCGAGGTCAGCACCGCCACCTTGTCGCGTTTTGCCCGCAGCGTCGGCTGCCGCGACCTGCGTGACCTGCGCCTGCAACTGGCCCAGGCCAGCGGCGTTGGCAGCCGGTTCCTCGACCCGGCGGGCCTGCCGGAGCAGTCGGCGTTTCACCGGCAGATTCTCAGCGATATCGAGGCGACGTTGCGCCGGCACCTGTCCGGTTTCAACCAGCGCAGCTTTGTCGACGCCGTGAGCCTGCTGGGCAATGCGCGGATGATCCACGCGTTCGGCATGGGCGGGCCGTCGAGCCTGTGCAGCGACGAGTTGCAAGTGCGCCTGGTGCGCCTGGGCTACTCGATCAACGCCTGCCACGACCCGGTGATGATGCGCGTGACCGCCGCCACCCTGGGGCCGGAGCATGCGCTGATCGTCTGCTCGCTGACCGGCATCACCCCGGAGGTATTGGGCGTGGTGGCGCTGGCGCGCAACTACGGCGCAAAAATCATCGCCATCACCCTGCCGGACTCCCCGCTGGCGCAGTTGGCCGACGTGCTGCTGCCGCTGCAACCGGCCGAAACCAGTTTTATCTACAAGCCAACGGCGGCGCGCTACGGAATGCTGTTGGCCATCGATGTGCTCGCTACCGAGCTGGCCTTGGCCATGCCGGACGACAACCAGGAACGCCTGCGACGGATCAAGCTGGCCCTGGACGATTATCGCGGCGGCCCTGACAGCCTGCCGCTTGGAGATTGAAATGAAGTACCACACGCTGATCCGCCAGGCGCTGATCATTGATGGCAGCAACACCCCCGGCTATGTCGCCGATGTGGCGGTGCACGAGGGGCGTATCGAGAAGATCGGCGACCTGTCCCGAGACAGCGCCGAGCATGAAATCGACGCCACCGGGCGCGTATTGGCGCCTGGGTTTATCGACGTGCACACCCACGACGACACGGTGGTGATCCGTCACCCGCAGATGCTGCCCAAGCTGAGCCAGGGCGTGACCACGGTGATTGTCGGCAACTGCGGCATCAGCGCCTCGCCCGTGAGCTTGCAGGCTGATCCGCCGGACCCGATGAACCTGCTGGGCACCGCCGAGGCCTTTGCCTACCCACGGTTCAGCGATTACCGCGCGGCGGTGGAAAACGCCCACCCGGCCGTCAATGTGGCGGCGCTGATCGGCCACACCGCGCTGCGCAGCAACCATATGGACGACCTGCACCGTACCGCCACGCCGGGTGAAATCACCGCGATGCGCGCGCAGTTGCAGGAGAGTCTAGCGGACGGTGCCCTGGGTTTATCCACCGGGCTTGCATACGCCAGCGCCTTCAACGCCGAGACCGATGAAGTGCTGCAGTTGAGTGAAGAACTGACGGCGTATGGCGCGGTGTACACCACCCATTTGCGCAGCGAATTCGAACCGGTGCTGGAGGCGATGGACGAGGCTTTTCTGATCGGCCGGCATGCCAAGGCGCCGGTGATCATTTCCCACCTCAAGTGCGCGGGCGCCGGTAACTGGGGGCGCAGTCCGCAGTTGTTGGCCTCGCTGGAACACGCGGCGAAGACCCATCCGGTGGGCTGCGATTGCTACCCGTATGCGGCCAGCTCTTCGACCCTGGACCTCAAGCAAGTCACCGATGCCTTTCGCATCACCATCACCTGGTCTACGCCGCATCCGGAAATGGGCGGGCGGGATCTGCAGGATATCGCCGCCGAGTGGGCGGTGCCGCTGATGGACGCCGCCCGCCGCCTGCAACCCGCCGGGGCGGTGTATTACGGGATGGACGAGACCGACGTGCAGCGCATCCTGGCACATCCGCTGTCGATGATTGGCTCGGATGGTTTGCCGGAAGATCCGTTTCCTCATCCACGTCTGTGGGGCGCGTTTCCCCGGGTACTGGGGCATTTCAGCCGGGACCTTGGCTTGTTCCCGCTGCACACCGCCGTGCACAAGATGACTGGCTTGTCGGCAGCGCGCTTTGGCTTGGCCGAGCGCGGTGAAATCCGTGAAGGGCATTGGGCCGACCTGGTGCTGTTTGACCCGTTGCGGGTGCGGGATGTGGCGGACTTCAAAGAGCCGCAGCGCGCGGCGGAAGGGATTGACGGTGTGTGGGTCAACGGCGTGCTCAGCTACAGAGACGGGCAGGCCAATGGGCAGCGGTCCGGACGATTCCTGGCGCGCAGTGGGGATTTGCGAAAGGGATTTGCGGCCGTATAGTGGCCGCTCTCAAATACGGAGCAATCGCCATGCACTTAGGAAAAGTCACCCCCATCTTGCGCAGTTTCGACGAGGCCAAAACGTTGGAGTTCTACGTCGACTTCCTGGGGTTCAAGGTCGATTGGCAGCACCGGTTTGAAGACAACTTTCCGCTGTACCTGCAGGTGTCGCTGGGGGACTGCGTGCTGCACTTGTCCGAGCACCATGGCGATTGCACGCCAGGTGCGGCGGTGCGGATTCAGGCTCAAGGGTTGGAAGCGTACCAGCAACAATTGCTGGCCAGGAATTACCGCAACGCCAAGCC
Source organism: Pseudomonas sp. G1002 (assembly GCF_013385455.1). Taxonomy (NCBI): domain Bacteria; kingdom Pseudomonadati; phylum Pseudomonadota; class Gammaproteobacteria; order Pseudomonadales; family Pseudomonadaceae; genus Pseudomonas; species Pseudomonas sp. G1002. Next base: position 199,231 of record NZ_JACAPY010000006.1, on the reverse strand, counting down.
CGGTATTGAAGACACGCCGTGGGGCAGCCGCGAGATGAGCATCAGCGACCCGTCTGGGAACCGGTTGGTGTTTGTTGAAGAAGTCAGCAGCTGAGGCTGCGCGCATAAATCGCAGGCAATAAAAAACCGCCTTAGTAGGGCGGTTTTTTATTGCAATCCCAGTTCGCGGCTGGGGTTGCGCCTCACCGGAAGCATTGACCTGCTGACCGGATACTACTGTCGGTTCAGGCATCACGCAAGGCCTGGTGACACTCGGTGTTTTCAGTTCTTTGAGATCTACGCTATTTAAGGACGACTGCAAAAACTGGCAATAAATTCTTGGAGCGTTACCGGTGGATTAGTTCTCCCAGGTCACACCTTTGAGCGGGATGTTGGTTAGTATCGCCCCCGTTCTGTGTATGTCGTTTGTAGGTGGGCTGGGTACGCGCGCGAATTTATGGACCGAACGCCACGGGCTAGTAATCCGTGCCGGATTCATGCGGGAGGACCCAAAGCCCGGCCGCCTCACTGGAAGCATTGACCTGCGTCCGAAGGCTCACGTGTTCCGGTAAGTGCGCTGGAGGTAGGCCCAACTGATGGAGGGCCGAGTATGTCCAAGTTTGCACGACGTACGTGGGACCTCGTAGTGAACTCCCTGCGTGTTTATCACGTGTGGAAATTCCTGCGGGACAGCTTTGATGACCGTTAAGGTCTGAGAAGTGGGCCGCCCCGGTTTCGACCGGGGCGGCTTTTTTGTACCTGGGATTTACACCCGGAAATGGCTGACCATCTGCTGCAACTGCCCGCCCAAACGCGCCAGTTCCACACTCGACTTGGCCGTCTCGTCACTGGCCGCTGCAGTCTGCTCCGACACGTCCCGCACATTCACGATGCTGCGGCTGATCTCTTCCGCCACGGCACTCTGCTGCTCGGCGGCTGCGGCGATCTGCTGGTTCATCGACTGGATATTCGACACCGTACGGGTGATGTTTTCCAGTGACACACCGGCCTTGCGCGTCAGTTCGACGCTGCTGTCGGTGAGGCTGCGGCTGTTGTTCATCACGGCGGCCACTTGCTGGGTGCCGTTCTGCAAACCGGCCACCAGGCCTTCGATTTCTTCGGTGGATTTCTGGGTGCGCTGGGCCAGGCCGCGCACCTCATCGGCGACCACCGCAAAACCGCGACCGGCTTCACCGGCACGGGCGGCTTCGATGGCGGCGTTGAGCGCCAGCAGGTTGGTCTGCTCGGCCACGGCCTTGATCACGTCCATCACGCTGCCGATCTTGTTGCTCTCTTGTTGCAGGTGCGTCATGGCGTCGGTGGAGCGTGCCACTTCAGCTGCCAGGCGTTCGATCTGGGCGATGGCTTCGGCCACCACCTTGTCACCGGCACGGGCTTCACCGTCGGCGGCCGAGGCAGCCTGGGACGCTTGTTCGGCGTTGCGTGCGACTTCCTGCACGGTGGCAGTCATTTCGTGCATGGCGGTGGCCACTTGATCGGTCTCGATCTTCTGGCTGTTGACCCCGGCACTGGTCTGTTCGGTCACGGCCGACAGCTCTTCGGCGGCGCTGGCGATCTGGGTCACGCCGTCGCGGATGCCGCTGATCAGTTCACGCAGGGTGGTGCCCATGCGCTGGATGCCTTGCTGCAACACGCCGAGTTCGTCGCGGCGGGTCACCTGGATGTTGTGGCTCAGGTCGCCGGAAGCGATGCGCTCCACCACGGCGAGGGTCTCGCGCAGTGGGCGGGTGATCTGGCGGGTGATGATCACCGCAGCCACGATGCCCACCAGCAAGGCCAGCAATGTGCTGATCAGTTGCAGGCTGCGGGCCTGGGCGCTTTCGGCGTCGCGGCGTTGCAGCTGGATGTCGTACAGCTTGTCGCTGATGGTGACAATGTCGGTGCCCTGGGTGGTCATTTCTGCCCGGGCCGAGACGATGTTGGCGTTGGCCGCCTTGTAGTTCTGCACCGCGCTGCGATAGGCGCCGAGGGCGGTTTCCAGGGCGGTCAGTGCAGGCTGTTGGCTGGCGCCAAACGCTGCGTGCAGGCCTTTCAGACCGTCGATGGCTTTCTCGATCTGCGCGGCGGCGCGGGCTTCAGTCTCGGCGTTGACGTTACCGGTGTAGCCGCGCACTTCGTAGCGGGCCAACTGGAACTGTTCCTTGGCGCTGGTCACGGCCTCGAACTGGGCAAAGCGCTCGGTGCTCTCGGGCATCTGCCGCACGCTGGCGTCCAAGGCACTGATCTGCGCATTGGCGATGTCAGCCTTGTCGCCCATGACCTGGCGCGCGGCGTTACCGTTGCGGTAGGCCTCGCGCATTTTGTTCAAGGACTGCTGGTAAGCGGTGATGATCGCTTTTTGCTCATTGAGCAGCTTGAGGTTGTCCGGGCTCTTGAAGCTGTCCAGCAGCTTCTGTTGCTGGGCCACAAAACTGTCGAGGTTGGTCTGCACGTTTTGCGCCACGGCTTCGTCACCGTTGGCCAACATGTATTGCAGGCGCACGATCCGCAACTTGGTCAGCGAAGCGTTGAGCTGGGTGATGTCGCTCATCCAGTTGCTGCGGTCGATCAGGCCGCCCAGGCTGGTCCAGCCGGTGAGCGCGAGGATCGAGGTGAGGACCAGTACCAGGCCGAAGCCCAGGCCCAGTTTCATGTTGACGCTGATGTTGCCGAACCAACTATTCATCGCATTCCTCCAGGAACAGATTTGCGGGTACATCCGGTTGCTGGAAGTAGCGACCAGCCGATGGGTAGTCAGGAGGTATCGGCAGCCCTGGTGAGAGCTGAAACGGTTTTTTCGTGAGGGCAGGATTTATGGAACGTGAGCGACGAGCGGTCGCACCGCCCTCATGCAGAGGGCGGTGCGAGGGTCAGTGGACTTGGCGCATTCTTTTGCTGGTGGTGATGATGTCGATCAACGCTTCCCTGCTGCTGAAACGGCGGTCATCCAGGTTCCAGCGATTGACGAAGTGCCCCCTGGCATCCTGCTGCAACGAGGTATGGACCAGTACACCGTCGCGGTTTTTATGGACCATCTCCAACCCGTCGTCCAAGGTGCGCTGAAGCAGGTAATCGCCTTTGCGCCGCAGGCGTTGTTCGAGGCTGAGGGATGGCGCGGGCACGACAGGTGGCGGCAATGGCGCACCGGCGACTTCGACGTTTTTCTTGAAGTCGTAGCGCACCAATGGCCATTGCTGCTCGCGCGGCAGCGCCTGGACGCTGGCGGGCTCACGCACAAAGCCGGTGGCCGAGCAGGGAGGCACATCGTCCAACAGCAAACTGATGCCGTTGTTGAGCTCGGCAATGCCCGGCACGCCGCGATGGGTATTGGCGTGCGTTTCGCCCACCAGTGCGACCCACTTGTGCGGCCCCTGTTGAAGCTGATCGGCGCGGATCACCTGGGTCGCAAAGTAGTTGAACATTGATGTCCTGGAGGCGGGCATGCCGTCCACCCGCAGGCTGGCGACACAGTCGAGCGCGCGGATCCGCACGTTATGCTTCATCGCCACCTGCACCAGGCTGACAAAACTGTAGGGGCTGTCGGCCGGTACGCCGTGGCCTTTGTCCAATGCGTTGAGGTAGCTCCACAGCTCATCTGGCATAAAGCCCAGGCTGTGGACGATATCCAGGTCGGCTTGATGCAGCTCGGTGGTGAGTTGCTCCATGTACAGGGTTTTTACTTCTCGCGGGCCCTTCAGGTATTCCATGTGCCGGCTGAGGAAGCCTTTGCTCGACGTACCGGCGTGGGCTTCGCCGACTACCAGGCCATCGGCGGTGTCCAGCAGTTGATCGATAAATTTCGCCTCATCCAGGGCCGGGTCGACCGCAGGCAGTGCTCCTCGAGCAGGCGGTGTGTGTTCGGTAAAAAACGCCTGGGCCTGATCCTGAAGTTTTTTGCGGGTCTGGTCGAACGTGGTTTGCGCCGCGCGACGGCTGCTGGCGGTCTCCCTGTAGGCGGTGGCGAAGAGCGCTTCACGCGTGCCTATCGGCAAGGTGATTTCCTCGCTGATCAGGCCCAGGTGTTCATGGGGCAGGTCAAAGGTGCTGAAGTGGCGCGGCGCCTCAACAGGCAGAGGGCGCGTTGGCCGTAGCGCGTGTGAGCGCTCCACCGAGGGCCCCGGGTGCGGCGCCGGTTGGCGTGCCGTGTGCAGCGACAGCTTCAGGTCGCCCTTGGCCAGGGCATCGCCGGGAATGCCGCCGGCCACATCCGCGATGACTCGGGTGGGTTGGTCGAAGGCGTCGTCGACCCGCAGGGCAATGCTCTTTTGCAGGTCGGCCAGGCCCGGCGTGCCGCGATAGGTACTCATGCGTTTTTGATCAACCAACGCTATCCAGCGCTCGCCCGGTTTTTTCGCCTGGTCATCGTTGATGAGGGTGTGGGAGTAAAAGTTGGTCAGCCGGTTGGAGCGAATCGGGGCCGGGCGTGAATCAAGCAGGCACAGGGTGTTTTCCAGGTCGTAGGAGCTTGAGGCGTTCAACGGCCGAACCTCAATTCCGTGCTGTTGCGCGGTGTTTACCAGCATCCAGTGGCCGTACAACCCTTCGGGGTCGCGGTAATGTTCCTTGTCGATGGATTTGAGCTGGCCCTCGGCCCGTTTGGAGAAACCACTGGAAAACCGTGAGTGGGTTTTCAGGTGATGAATGTCGCGCCACAGCGGCTCGATATAGAGAACCGTCACGTTCAGTTCGCGTAGGTATTGCATGTTTTCGATCAGCACCTGTTTAGCTGCGGTGGAAAACGGTGCCTCGCCTACCACCAGGTGGTGCGCGTCATCGATCAGCAGCTTGAGCAAATCACGCAGGGCGATGTCTGGCGCCGGGTTCAGGGTTTCGGCCCGGGGAACCACGGCGGGCAACCGTGCAAAAAACGCGTCGGCGTCATCCGTCAGGGCCCTGACATTGTCCAGGTGCTGTTTGAGTGCCGGGGCGAGTTGCCGACGCGAGATCCAGATGCTGTGGGTATTGAGGTCTCGATCCAGGTAGGCGATTTGCAGGAACAGCGCCGACCGGTCCTCGGGTGCGATGACAGCCGATACGTCCCGGCGAAACTTTTCCGACAACTCATAGGGCTGGCCGAGCCTTTCAGGGCCAGGCATGCCACCGATGACACCGGAGCGCTGCCACTGGCCGTCCACCGTCTGGTTCACCAGCTTGCCGGTGGAGCGCAATTGCCCGCTGGTGTTGTCGTAGCGAAACAACAGGAATCGCCCCAGGCTGTCCGGGGTGTGCGAGGCCCACAGGCTGTCGCCGGCAAACAGCACAGGCTGCATGCCCTGGGGCAATGGGGGCTGCGGTTGCAGTTGCTTGATCAAGCTCATGGCCTGTTGGTCCTTGGTCACCCGGGCAATATGGCGCAACGGCGGACGGGCGAGCTTGACGGGGGCGAACAGCAGGGGCCGCAGGTCGGTCAACAACGTCCCGCCGGCATTGAGCAGCGCGCCCAGATAGTGTCCCAGCGCGGCGGCGGTGTCGTTGCGGCTGTAGGCATGCAGGGCGAGCATCGAATCCTTGAACACCAGCAAGCCGCCCAAGGCCAGGCTCAGTGCCGGGAAGGGCGCGGTCAGCACGGCAATGGTGATTTCGCCGATCACGCTGACCAGCTCCATGATCATCTGCAAGCGCCCGGTGGTGGTGCTTTTGACTTCGTCGATACGGTGACGCAGCTTTTTGTCGTAGGTGTGGTAATGCAGGTTCTTCAGCGGCAGTGCGGTGCGAGGCACTTCGTCGAACACCGGCTTGGAATACACCCCCTTGAGCTGTGCCGGCAGGCCGGCCACCAACGCATGCAACCTCGGCTCGAACGCCGCGCGCTCAACGCTGGCGACCCGGCTGATGTAGTAGGTGTCCATGCCTTCAAGGTTTTTCAGGCGTTCGTTGAATTCCCGTTGCGGCCTGAAGGCGATGCCATCCGGTGCGTGCGGGGTGTAGAGCAGGGGCAGGTCGTTGGCGTGGTGGAACAGGTAGCAGCCATCGATCACTTGCCCGCAGATGTGCAGGGGATAGAGCCGATACCGATTGCGCACGGCATCGCTGTTATCGGCCAGGCTGTCGATGCTTTTTTCCAGCCAGGCCAGGTCGCTTGTTGCCAGGCAGCCTTGCAGGCAGCACTCAAGCGCAGCGACGTGCATGTGCAGTTGGGCAACCTCCAGGGCCATATTGCGGCGCCATGCATAGTGGGGGCCTTGCGGGTCCAACAGGGTTTTCTCGACCTCGGCGACATAGCGGTCACCGATCCAGGTACCTCTGACCGAGTTGCTCACCGTTTGCGCGGTGAGTCGACTCAGGTCGACGCCGGGCGGTCCCTTGAACTGCGCGGTGGTGCTGGCGTCGGGGTTGATAAAGCCCAGGCTGGCGTCGTAGCCGTTGCGGTACAGCGTGGTGTAGCTGACGCGTTCGCGAGGGGTGATCACGCCTACGAGGTTTGGGTCTACCGCCGGGATCGGGTTGCCGAGCAGTTGGTTGAGGGCGGCTTTTGCCGCCTTGTGCAAGTAACTGTCGAAGTCGGGAAACTGTTGCGGGCTACCCGGGCTTGCGGCGTAGGCCTGTGCCGCGCCCAGTGCCTGTTCCTTGAGGTCGGCGAGTTTCTGTCGGTCGGCTGCCGATGCCTGGCTCAGCCACTTGGGCATCTGATGCAGGTATTCATCGGCCTGCATGGCCAGCGTCGTGGTGCTCATTTCCACCAGGCAGGCCTCATAGGTGGAGGGCGCGCCGAAACTGATCATCAAATACTCAAGGCTGGCCGGGGTAAAACCCAGGGCGGAAAGCATCGCGCTGTATTTGGGCCGGATCCGGCTGACCAACTGTTCAAGCAGGTAGTCTTTCATGCTGCGCGAACCTGGAGCGGACGCTATCTCCTGGCTCCAGCCGAGGATATGCGCCTGCAATTCCCGCTCGCTGCCAAAGGCCTGGAACTGTTCGGCGCGTGGCGCGTGAGGCGTGCACAGCAGCAAGCGTTTGACCGCGCCCGTTGCATCGGTCTGGCGCAGCACCCACAGGTCCTTGAGCGGAGCCTTGTGCAGGAACAGGCAGCAGGCAGTGAGTGTGGGCGAGGGGCCTTCACTCAGGGTTTGCAGCAGTGCGTAGTCGTCCGCGCTGATATGGTTTTGCAACGATGCACTGTAGGCCAGCGCGTGCAGGCGGCTGTCGAGCATCTGCTGCATGGCTTCCTGTACGGCGGGCAAACTGTGGGCGCGCTTTTGTTCTTCGGCGAAGGTCAGGCTTGGTTGAACCTTGGCCAGCAGCTCGGCGAGGTAAGCCGGGGTGACGTCCTGGAACTCGGGCGGCAATGGCTGCTGGGCGTAGGTCAGTTGGGTGTGCTCGAGAAACTCGGAACCGGCGTGTTCATCGCCACGGTGCAAGCCACGTACCGCCAGTTGCACCAGGTTGTTGTGCTGGTTGTACGAGTTGCCCGACTTAAGGGTGCGCTCGGTGCTGATCTGCAGTTGCTCGGGGATCAGACCCTGGATATCCAGGTCGCCGTCCAGGTGCTCAAGCAATTGCAGGCGCGCCATGGCCTCGGGCGAGGCCGCCGGGCCGAGCAGCGCCAGCACTTGCAGGCTGAGGTGTTCGTAAGTGCGCAGGTGCTCGGCGAGGGTTTTGCGCTGGGCCTCATTGGCGCTGCGGTACCAGTCGGGAGCGGATTCGTGCAGCAGTTTTTCCAGTAACTGTTGCGCGCGCAGTTCCAGGCGCGAGGACAGGTCCCAAGGCGAGCAGCGCAGCGCCTGGTCCAGTTCGAGGGTCATTCTGGCGACGTCTGTCGGCGCGGGGTGGCCTTCCAGGCCAAGGGCAAACGCGATGTCCTGATGTTGTTTGTCCTGCAGGGCGTTGTAGGTGTGTTCGTTCAGCGGGAGGCTGTCGATAGGGCCTGGCACCAGCGGCCAGATACTCGCCGCGCGCAAGTGCTGGTAACAGCGCGGCAAGTGTTGCAGCAGTTCCTGACGCCAGGCCGACTGCTTCATGCGCTCCTGCAGCGTGCGGTCCAGGTGTTTGAGCGAGGTGAAAGCCTCCAGGCCTCGGGAAGGGGTGAACAGCAACACATCACCGTCCTCGATCTCCAGGTGGGTGACTGGTGTCTGGCTGCGCGTGAGGACGAACGCCCCGGCGAACTCGATGGCCTGCTGGCGGTAGCGAAACGTCAGGCGATGGATACCCGGGCGCAGCTCGGGACCGCTGACGATATTCGTCACCAGCAGCTGGTCGGCAGGGCTGAGCAGGCGATCCTTGACCTTCAGCCTGGCCTCGGCCTCCAGCATCGGCTGGTGGCTGTCGAGTATCCAGTTCTTGCGTAGATGGCCGTTGGGCCGCCGTTCGATTTCCAGGGCGGCCAGCTTCTTGTGCAATGCCTGGCTGATGCGCGTGCGGTTCAACCGGCCGGGCTCGCCCTGGATCACCCAGTCGCCGGGGACGGTGTAATGCACTTGTGCGTTCTGCAGGCACCAGCGGCTTTCTTCTGCCAGGGCGGTGTGCAATGCCTGCACCTCCAGCAACTCGGTAGAAGACTGCGCTGCCGGTGCGTGGCCGTTGGGGAAAATCTGTAGACGATGACCGATTTGCAGCAGGTAGCCGTTCAGTTGTTCCGTGGTAAGTGGTGATGTGTTCGGGGGCTGGGCGGGCATGGCCGGTCCTCAGGGAGTCAATGGTCCCTGAGGGTGCGCAGTCTCGGCGTGTGGATGGCGGTAGTTAGTTACTCAAGGCCTCGACCACGGTCAGTATCAGGCGTGACGGGCAATCGGTACTCAGGTGTAGCGTGTTGCGCGCCACCCTGGGATGTTCTGCCTGGCCGGGTGCTTCGCCGCTGTTGGGGTTGACGTCAAAGCGCGGGAAGTTGCTGCTGGCGATGTCCAGACGCAACCGGTGGCCGCGCTGGAACAGATTGCAGGTGGCGAAGGGTTCGATCACCACCTTGACCCGCTCACCCGGGGTCAGCAGGGTGGGGTGCTCCCAGGTGTTTCGGTAGCGGGCCCGCAGGATGCCGTCGGTGATGTTCATGGCGTAGCCGTCCGGGTAGACGTCGACCAGTTTGGCGGTGAAGTCGGTGTCGGGCGCATCGCTGTCGATCCACAGTTCCACGCGCAGCGGGCCTGCGACGATCAGGTCGTGGCTGAGTGGCTCGGTCTGGAAGCTTAAGACATCACTGCGCTCGGCCAGGGGGCGCTGGTCGCCACGGGTACCGAAGAAGTCCGCCCGCTCGCGTTGGTCGAAAGCGCCGCCGACAAAAATCGGCGCGCCGGAGGTCAGGGCGCCACCGATGGTCGGCACCGGATCGGCCGGGTCGGCGCAGTAGCTGAGCTGGCCCTCGGTGGTCGGTGGTTCAGGTTGCAGGTGGCGTTGTGCGGTGAGGTGCAGGGTGAGTTGCCGGCTATCCGGTAGCGGCCATTGATGACTGTCGATCCAGTGCCCGCCATGTTGCAAGCGCCCCTGTTGATCGCGCTCACCGGTGCCACCGCCCATCAAGAACACCTTCACCGCCGCGGGTGCAGGCAGCGGCGAACCCTTGAGGGTGCGTTCAAACCAGTCCAGGCGGCAGCTCAACCAGTCTTTCGCCACCTGCCCGTCGAAAGCCGCTGGTGCACCAAATTGCGCATCGCCACTGTGAGTGATATTGCGATCACCATGCAGCCAGGGGCCCATGATCAACTGATGCTGCGCCGTACTGCCGGCGCAAAACGCCGCGTAGTTGGCGAGTGTCGAACTGACATAGGCGTCGTACCAACTGGACATGAACAGCACCGGGATATCCGGCAGATCGTGGTAATGCCCCTCGGCGTAGATGCCCGGCGCTTGCCAGTACGGGCCGAAGTCGCCCTGGGCCCACTGCTCCAGCAGATAGGCTTCGTACTCCGGCACATGCCGCAGGGGCGATTGCCCGGCGTGCCACGGCATGCGCTTGAACCACTGGTGGATGTCTTCCTGTTCGAGGGCTTCGAGGATCTTCGGATCCGCCAGTGCCGCCGGGCTTTCCTTGGCCTGGCGAAACGCCCAGGTGGCCTGCTTGAGCTCCAGCGCGCCGCCCTGGCGAATCCCGCATTGGTAGGCGTTGGCGAAGCCGCCGCTGTCCAGCACCATGCTGGCGAGGCCCGGCGGATGCAGGCAGGCCATCGCCAGTTGCGTGTGGGCGGCGTAGGACAGGCCCATGCTGCCAATCTTGCCGTTGCACCACGGCTGCTCGACGATCCATGCCAGGGTGTCGCAACCGTCTTCGCCCTCGGCGGTGTATTTGGTGAACACGCCTTCGGAGGCATAGCGCCCGCGGCAATCCTGGAAGATCGCGACAAAGCCCTGGGCCGTGAACCGCGCGGCCATTTGCTCGCGGGAAATATGCTGGCCGTCGAGCTGGATTTCCGAGCGCGATGGTTTGCTCTTGTCGTACGGGGTGCGTTCGATCACCACCGGAAACGGGCCTGGACCGTGGGGCAAGTAGATATCGGTGGCCAGGTGGATGCCGTCGCGCATGGCGATCATCTGGTTGTGCAACGTTTGCATGGGAAAAACACTCATGGGGTCAGTACCCGGTGCCTACGGCAATGGCCAACAACACCATCGCCAGCACCGCATAGATCAGAAACAGCGGCAGGATGTAGCGTGCCCATTGGCCCCAGCCGACGTTGGCGGTGGCCAGCAATACCAACAGGCCGCTGGAGGTCGGGGTGATCATGTTGGTCAGGCCGTTGCCCATCAAAAACGCGAACACCGTGGTTTGCGGGCTGACGCCGGAGAGCTGTCCCAGCGGCCCGAAGATCGGCATGGTCACCGCCGCCTGCCCCGAGGTGGACGGGATCAGTACATCCAGCCCCAGTTGTGCGAAGAACATGCCGTAGGCCGAGACCACCGGGCCATGATCACCCACCAGATTGGCGAGGCTGTTGACGATGGTGTCGAGCACCTGGCCGGTGCTGAGGATGATTTCCACGGCGGTCGCCAGGCCGATCAACACACCGGCGATCAGCACCTTTTTCATGCCGTCGACAAAGGCGCTGGCGGCGGTGCTGGCACCCAGGCCGGCGATTACGCTGAACGCCACGGTCAGCAGCAGGTAGAACGCCGACAGCTCGTGGTATTTCCACTCCCAGCGGTTCGAGGCGTACACCAGGAAACCAATGCCGGCCCCCAGCACGATCAGGTTCAGCAGGTGGCGCAGGGGCAGCGGTTTGCGTTCGAAGGTGATCTGCGCGCTGGCATCAAACCCGTGCTTGCGGATACTCCACAGTACGAACGCGATGCCCACCAGCAGGAACGTGCAGTAGGCCAGGACGCGCATGCTCAGGCCGCTGAAAATCGGCAGCCCCACCATCGGCTGCGCCACGGACAGCGCCACCGGGTTGGAGATGGAGGCCAGGTAGCCGATCTTCACCGAGATGGCCACGATGGCCAGGCCGATCAGGTTCGACAGCCCCAAGCGGTTGGCCATGGCCACCATCAACGGCACGATCAGGATGAATTCCTTGGCCAGGCCCATGAAGGTGCTGCCGGCGGAAAACACCAGCATCAGGCTGGGCACCAGCACGTAGATATTGCCCCGGGTCAGCCCCAGCAGGCGTTCAAGACCGGCATCAATCACACCGGCCTTGTTCAACACGCCGAACATCCCACCGATGAACAGCACCATGAAAATCAGCGCGGCGCGTTTTTCGATGCCTTGGGGAATGGCCATGAAGCCCTCGACCAACGATACCGGCCGAGCGACCGTATCGCTGGCCTTGCGCGGTTCGAGGGAGAACAGTTGGCCCAGGGAGTCGTGCTTTTCCAGCACCTGATAGGAGCCCGGAACCACCAGGCCGTTCTGGCGCTGGAACTTGCCCGAGTTCACCGCGTAGGTGAAGGCGACAGCCAGCAGCACGATGCTCAACAGAATGATGGCCGGGTTGATCTGCTTGCGCTGCGCGGGTTTTTCCACCGGCGTTTCAGTGGGCGAGTGGGTACGGACGATCTGCGGTTCGGTCATGCTGGTTGCCCCGGTGTGCGCTGTTATTGTTGTGTCGGGTGACACTTGTGGAGCGGACACTAGGGCAAAGTTTTAGCGGCGACAACGTTATGCGCGGGCTGGGTTGGGCTATGCGTTTTGTGCGGCCAGGCGGTGCTTGAGGTGCTCGGCAAACGCCGTCACCACCTTGGACCTGGGTTCATCCGCGCGAAACGCCAGGCCGAATGCATAGGGCAACGCGGGTCGAAACGGGCGGACCACAATCGGCAAATGCATGAAGTGGCTGGCCAGCAAACCATTGACGATCGACACCCCCAACCCCTCGGCGACAAAACTGCATGCGGCGCCCACCGAGTGCACTTCCACCCGCACCTGGGGCGTCAGGTTGGCTGCGCGAAACACCTGGTTCAACTCCGCCCGCAGGGCCCGTTGCCGGCCCAGCATTACCAGCGGCACGTCCCGCAAGTGTTGCACTTCGATGCAGGCGTGGCGGGTCAGCGGATGGTCAGCGGGCATCACGCACACGCCTTCGGTCTCCAGCACCGGTTCAATCTCAAAGTCGGGAATCTCGGTAGGCAAGCGCACAAAACCGAGGTCGGCGGAGCGGTCGAGCACGGCCCGTTCGATCATGTCGTAGGAACCGGTCAGCAGCTCGACGACGATGTCTTCCCGGCCCTTGAGAAACTCGGCGACGATCCGCGGCAGCAGCTCCTGGGTCATGCTGGTGGGCACCCCGACCTTGATCAGGCTCTTGCGCGAACGGCCCACGCGCATCTCATCTGCCAGGCGCTGGATACGCTGCATGCCGTCGACCAGGCCGGCCACTTCGGCGAGCAGTTCTTCAGCCTCCGGGGTCGCCATCAAGCGGCCCTTTTTGCGCAGGAACAACGCGAAACCCAATGCCTCTTCCAGCTGGCTCAACAACCGGCTGACCGCGGATTGCGACAGGCCCATGCGGGTCGCCGCACCGATGGTCGAACCGGTGGACATGATCGCCTTGAAGGCTTCGAGCTGCTTGAGATTCACCGTGATTTTCCTGTGGTTTGAGGGCTTTGCGCATAGCCTGATGCGCTTCTCGCATAACGTTGCCGGGCGTTCGAGGAGCCGTTAGTGTCCGCCGCAATGCGACGCGCCGTCCAGCGTGTCGCAGGCAGCAACTGCCCATAAAAAACCACAATACGGCATTCGGGAGACGGTTATGCGTGAGCTTTTCACGAGGGGAGCAGTGGTGTGCACGGGCTTGCTGGCGAGCCTGTCACCGGCATTGATGGCCCAGGGTTTCTGGGAGGATTCCCACGGCAAATTGACCTTGCGCAATTACTATTTCAACGACGGTTACCGCGACGGCGGCGAGGACCGCAAGGAGTGGGCCCAGGGCTTTTTGCTCAACCTGCAATCGGGTTATACCGAAGGCACGGTGGGTTTTGGCCTGGATGCGTTGGGGCTGTCGGGGATCAGGCTCGACTCCAGCCGCGCCCATGCCGGCACCGGGCTGTTGCCGGTGCACGACGATGGCCGCGCGGCCAGCGAATTCTCAAGCCTGGGCGTGACCGCCAAGATGCGCATCGGTGAAGCCGTGGTGAAAACCGGCACGCTGCTGCCGAAGATTCCAGTGCTGGTGTACAACGATGGCCGGCTGTTGCCACAAACATTCCAGGGCACTCAAGTCGAGTACAGCGGCGTCCGTAACCTGTACGTGCACGCCGGGCATCTGGACAAGTTCAAGCTGCGAAACTCTACCGACAGCGTGGATATATATCCCCAGGGCTACAGCGGCAAAAAGGGCAGCGACTTTGATTTTGCCGGCGCTACCTATGCCTTCACGCCCAAGCTAAGTGGTACCTGGTACTACGGCGAAATGCGTGAATTCTATCGCCAGCAGTTCTTTGGCCTGGTGCATAAACAGCCAGTGGGTGCCGGCAGCCTGACCAGCGACTTGCGTTACTTCATCAGCAACGAAGCGGGCGAGGCACGCAACGGCAAGGTCGACAGCGACATGTTCAGCGGGTTGTTCACCTACCGGCTAGGGCCGCAGGCGCTGGGCGTGGGTTATCAGAAAGTCACCGGCAATACCGCGTTGCCCTACGCCAGCGTGTCGACGGTGTATTCCTTCAGCAACGCCGGCGTCGGCAAATTCATCCAGGCCGGTGAGCAAACCTGGATGCTGCGTTATGACTACGACTTTGCCGCCGTGCTGCCGGGCCTGACCTTCATGACCCGTTACTACAAGGGCCAGAACGGAGACTACAAGGGCCGCGAAGCCCGTGAGTGGGAGTCGGACACCAACCTGCGCTACGTGATCCAGGACAGCACCTTCAAAGGCGTAGGCATCGAGTTGCGCAAGGCCACGTATCGCTCGACCTATGCGAGCGATCGTGACAACTACCGGGTCTACCTCACGTACGACCTGGCGCTGTGGTGACAGGCCCTACTGCTCGACGAAATAGTACGGCTGACGGTTGATCGCCATCTCCTTGACCACCGTCACCGGGACGTTCAGCCGGTCAGTATTGTCCACCAGGGCCACGTTGCCGGGTTTGGCCGCGAGGTAACTCTTGAGTTCCTCCGGCGTCTGCAGAATCGTCAAATAGCCCTGCATGTAGAACACCCCGGCCCCGGCGATCCGCTCGTTGGCCTGATACAACACCACCTCTTTGCCCTGCGCCTGCATCGCCTGGATCTGGCTGATTACCGGCACAAACGACTGGCGCACATCGGCCTTGGGCGCGAACCAGAAAGCCGCAATCAGGTAGCAGGCCACCACCACGGTGAAGAAGCCACCTACCAGACCCCGTCGGTTTTCATAAACGTGATCGGCAACGTGTGAAACCTGCCCACGACTTTTCAGCCAGCCCAGCAGCACGCCGCCATACTCGGCGGCCAGCACTGCTGCGGCGGGCGTCAAGGCCATCAGATAAACCGTGCGCTTGCTGGAGGCGAACGTCAGCAGGGTGAACTGCGCTACTAGCCATACGCTGAAAAACAGCCGGTAGCGGTTGCGCACCAGGCTTTTGCGGAAGTGCCACAGCCCCAGGTACACCAGGATATTCCAGGGCAAAAAGGCTTCGGGCAGTTTGACGATGTAGTAATAGAACGGCTCGTAGTGGCCGGCTTCAACAAACGAACCGCTGAAGCGTCCGACGCTATTGGTCAGCAGCACTTCACGTACCCCCTGCAACCCGTCGCGCTGGTACAGGAAACCCAGCCAGATCATCAGCGGCACCAGCGCCAGCAGCGTGAACAGCCCGGGCTTGACCCAATCGCCGAGCTTGAAGCGTTTATCCATCAGGCTGGTACTGGCCAGATAGACGAAGATCACCACGCCAGGCATGGCCAGGCCCAGAACCCCTTTGCTCAAGGTGGCGATCACCATCCCGAGGGTGAACAGTAACCAGGTGCCCAGGTTGGAACTGTCACGCTCCGACGCGGGCCGAGCGGCCTGATAGAACGCCAGCAGCGCCATGGTAACCCCGAGGGTGAGCAGCGAATCCTCACCGACGCCGCGCACATTGCTCCAGTAACTGGCCATGGTCGCCAGCATCAGGCCCGCGACAAACGCCAGCGTCTTGGGCCGGCCAAACTTGCGCAGCATTCCGTACAGCAGCATCACGCTGAACAGCCCGGCAAACGCCGACGCCAGGCGCACTGCCCAAGTGGTACCGCCAAACAGGCGAATCGCACCGGCGTCGAGCCACAGGCTCAGCGGCGGTTTCTCCAGGAACGGTTCACGAAACAGTCGCGGCACCACCCAATCGTTATCCAGGTGCATGGCCATGGCGATCCCGGCCACACGGGCCTCGGTCGAGCCTTGCAACTCGTGATTGCCAAGGGCAAAGAAAAACAACAGCGCAGCGAGCAGGAGCAGCAGAGGAGCGGAACGCGTCATGGATTCTGGCTACCGGGGCAGGGGGCCGTTCGGGGGAACGGCCCGGGCGATCGGCGAGTATACGAGGGCGATTCTTAATAATTCGTGAATGAATGTGAGGTTTTTGTAGGGTCAGGATTGTTTCAGCAATGGCCAGTGGGTTAGCCAGCGTTTGGAGGTGATGCGTTGTTGGTAGATGGCGTGTTTTTCCTGGGTGAAGCGGGGCGTGGGTTTGAGTTGGAGATTGAACAGGTCTTCCAGGCCGAGAGGGGCTGAAACTTCGCATACGTCCACTGCGGTTCTTCTGACGGCTACTGCGGTGGCGGTCTCGGGCCAGAAGCGCATGGCGTCGCTGGCGTTGCGGTAAGGCGCGTCGCCGTTTCGCAGGTGCATGCGGGCCTGGTTTTTGACGGACCAGTCGATGGAGGGTTCGGCTGCGTGTAAGAGGGCTTCGAGGCGGCGGTCTTCGTCGGGGCGGGTGCAGGTGGCGTCGAACCACAGTACGTCGACGTCACCGGTCAGTGGTGATAGGGGGCGACCGTGGAGGTGATCCCATACCGCGTTGCGTACGAAGCCGGCTCCGATCCAGCAGTCGGGGAGGGCGAGGGAGCGGACGATGTCCAGTAGGTGCCAGCGTTGGGCATCGCTGCTGATCAGTGTCTGGAGGGCTTTCTCGCTCAAAGGATTACGGCCTCTTTTACAACAATCCCCAGGTCATTGCTGACTTTCACCACCCTCACCTCATCGCGATAACCGATCCACGTGGGGCGGCAGATTTTAATCGTATTATTCAGCTCAGCATCGAAGACCGTGATTCCGCTGCAGCTTTTACTGCCGCCTGACGAATATTCGTAGTGAGCCGTATAGCTGCTGCGGGTGCCGCCCGAACATACAATGGCCAATGAAAACAGCGTCACCGAGAACAGCGTGCATAGGATGAACATCCCGGCAAACGCCTTAAGCAGGGTCCATTTTTTTTCGAGCCGCAGCTGAGGTTTTCTTACCCGCCAGACAATCACGGACGCAGCCAGGGTCAGGACGAGAGATACGGATAAACAGGCTTTCTCCGCGACCGGTTTGAAGTGGATGGCCGGTGAGATGCTGAACTGCCATATAAACAGCACGGCCAACAGAAGCTGTACGCCCAGCACGACAGGTATCAGGTAGGCGTAGGAATTCTTGTTCACTGCGGCACACATCCTTATGTTTCAACAAAGGTGGGGTTTATCTTAAAAGAAAATAGACCCTCACCTTTTTCTTACTTTTGGGGCGCTCAAACGGATCGTCATGTTTCCTGTCAGGAAACGGACCTTCCCGTAGCTTCTGAATCTGCCGTTGGCACAAGAATGTCCAGTGCGCGCTTCACCAGCAACTCACCGAGGACGCTCAATTGCTGGGTGGCCAGGAGTTTATGGCGAAAGGCGCCATCGAACTCGAAAGCCAGGTCGGTAGTGAGCGCGTTCAGTGAGGCGAGGGTTTCGCAGGCCTGTACGAGCAGGGTTTCGGGGTCGATGTTTTGGGCGATACAGAAGATATCCGTGCCGGATTGGCTCGGGCTTGGAGGGTTGGGGCTGTGCTTTTTCATGACTGCAACTCCTTGATTGGTGGAGTCGCCAGACATCGCTGCTAAACGAAAAGGGTGGCGACTGTACGCGGGTTAGCAGACCAGGAATCAAGGAGCCCAGCGCACTCGAAAGTGCCCCACGCACAGCCGCCATAACGCGGACTAGCGAACGCGGATGCTCGCTTGAACGGATGGTGGCATTGCATGCCTTGATATTAACCGAGCTGCTAAACCCGGTCGCTGATTTTGCAGCGACGTTTCAAGGCTAGTCGTGTCGATTGATGAGCACCAGTTCACCATGGGCGCGATGTCTTGCGGGAAAAATCCGAAGGTTCAATCGGCGGTGTGTTTTCAGGAGCCCAGAACAGCAAAACCCGCACGAGGCGGGTTTTGGTGGTGCTTCGTATTTGGGCCGGGGTAATCTGAATTGATTCTATAACGTGTTGATTATTATAGATTATTTTCGGTTAAATTTTTTATTGGAATACCTTTTGGAATACCATTCGCGAACCTTCTTAAATTCCTACCTTTACGTCGATCAATGCTCAATTCCACAGCTGTTCGTCGGATCTCACTTTTGAGCGGAGTCAACGGCTTCTGATAGCCATTGCTGGCGATTGCGCATTCCTTCAATCACTCGCTCTGGCGAGTCAGCACATGCCATATTGCCTTCGAGTACAGCAAATGGGCGGTCTCTATCACTTCCTGCTCCAACGCCCGGCGAATACGGCGTCGGCGGCTACTACAGTACCACCAAGGCTGATGATGCCTATCTTGCTGCGGACGTGGCACAGGAGCCGCTGAGCGATACAGGCTTTAAATCCCACAACAACAAACACGGCGCCTAGTGGGTGGTGCAGCATCAGGTCTACAAGGAAGCGACCAACCCGGCCCGGGCGCTGCCTTGTTCAGCGACGCCACTGTGCATGACAAGGCCACCAACAAGATCGATCGCTACATCCAGTCCGGGATGTTCTACATCCAAAGTGGAGCTTTACTACGGCTTCTTGGTCAGCAAGTGGCTGACTGCGCGGCCAAACATTCAATACGTGGTGAGTCCTGGCGGCGTCAACGATGTCGACAATGCCTGGATTGCCAGTTAGAAGTTTGAAACCACGTTGTAGTGCAAGATGTGCCAGGTTTGGCGCTGGGCCCAGTTTCTTTGCCTGCGTGAGTTATGAGAGCCCATAGTAGTTCAGCCGGGGAGGACGGACCCAGGACGTGCAATATGCTCTGCATAACAGCTGCGTCACAGCGTGGCTTGGCACGACGTAGAGCAGGTAAATAGAGAGCAGCCATTGTATCGCTCTCTTGATCTAGCTCCTGCCGGGGCGGAAAATAATCCGAGAGTGAGGTCGGTTCTTGACCGGAGATCTATCAGGTATCTATTTCTGCAAAGTCCACTAATCTTGATTGAGCAGCTTGGAGTTTTTCAGTTTTTCAGCAATGTACGTAGCGTTTATCTCTTCTTGCACTATGAGGATTTCTATTGCTCGTGCACGACTGATTTCATGTTGTTCGCATATTTTGTCTAAACTGCGTATAGCCTTGTCGGAAAGTATAAAGTTGTACTGAGACTTTCCTGATAGATTGCTTCTGTATTTTTGCTGGCTCCATCGTGCTTTAATTTTAGTGAGGTAGAGCTCTCTTTGTTCGTTGATGATAAAGCTTTCGTCAAAATATATTAAAAGGTCTTCATAGTCTTCAAATGGGGGGCATGAAAGAGTAAGTTGAGTGTTCTTTGTAAGCCATTCCCACGCGAGTAAGATTTTTTGGTTGTCGTCTTTAAACCATCTGAAAGGTTTGTCAGCGTTTTTTTGTGATCTCCACAGTTCCTCTATGTTCTTCAGTTCAATACGCTTGTAGGTGATGTCGGCTTCCCAGCAGTCTGCAATGTAATACAGTCTGTCCATTCCATGTAGGTTTGTTGGGATCATGAATGGAATAAGTCCTGAAGCGGTAAGTAGTCGATTACTCACCCATGAGATTTGGCGTTTGCCCTCATGTATCCACTTGAAGTGATCCTGATGAAGTAATTTCGCCGCTTCCTGTTGTTTCAATGTCTCAGCGATGTGTGGGTTTAAACTCAAGCACTCTGCGATGATGTTGCGCATCTCTCGCGGCGCTCTGTCGAGGGGGCCAATATTGAGCCCGTATTCTTGGAGGCGTTTCCATAGCCAAATATCCCTGCGGTCATTGACTAAATTGTCTCCCCAGAGCTGAGAAAGATTATCATTGATTCTGATGGCCATTTTATAAGTCTTCTAGAAAAAATTCAGTAGCGTTATAGCACAAACATAGAGATTTTGCATGAGTTTTATAGTGTTTAGATAGAATATTTATAGTAGATATTTTTTGATGATGTGGCCGAAATTATGCGGTGTTTAAGACATCAGCACCATGGAGTTGCCCAGCTGAGCACCCGTGAACAAGCCGCTGAAGTGCTGCTGGGCCTGAACCGCCTTGAGGTCAACAAGGGGCGGCTGCCGAAAGGTCTTCAAAATCCGTCAACGCCGCCGCCCATGGCAAGGAAGGGTGGCTTCTTACCATGCACGCTCTCTAGCCTCTGAGTGGTTCATTGACTCGTCGCTAGTCAGGAGTTTCGTGGCCTTCAGTAAAGTTTTACTGACCTTGCCAATCCTCTGGACGAATACAGGAGATGCGTTCATGAGGATAATTCGATTGAAAGAGGTCGTGGATCTCACTGGTCTTGCTAGATCCACTATCTACAAGTTTATTTCGGGAGACTCATTTCCTAAGCCTATTTCATTGGGTGACCGTTGCGTAGGTTGGCTGGAAAGTGAAGTACACGAATGGATACTGGATAAAGTTAAAGAACGGGATAAAGTTGTGAGCAAGAGTACCTGAGATTTTGCTGTGGCTGGCTTTGGAAGTTTGATTGGGTGGGTTCAATTAACACCACTAGGGATATGTTCCTTGGTGGTGATTTTCCGGAGCGGCTTTAACCTGTATGAAGTTGTATTTTAGCAAGGTTTGTGGGCGGTTTGTTTAGCGTGCTGCCGCCTGATTGCTTCGGTATTGGTACTATGCTTATACAGTATCTCTATTGCGAGTTTGGTCTGTCTTTGCTGGTTAGGTATAGGGGAGTATCGGAGAAGCGGTAGGCCATTTAAGCAGAGTGGTATTATGCTCTGCATTCCTGGTTGTAAGGTAAAAATGTACTAGGGAGTCTGACTATATGAAACTCAATACTCGGAGCTCCATCATGGCTAGACACTCAGGCAATACGAATTTAACCCTTCATTACGAAGGCTCCTATCAAGGCTTGACCGTACAAGTGGATAAGGGGCCTTTCATTCAAGAGTACCTAAGTCGTCTTCATCAGACAGTGTCTCGAGCGCTTAATCAATACCCTCGTGTATTTGCACTCAGGTTTGATCTGCGGCTGCCAGCTAACATTCAACTACCCAATTACGCTTTCACGAACGAAGTTGTTGACCGCTTCATCGAATCCTTTAAAGCTAAGATCAAACACAATCGCCAAATGGCGAAACTTGTGAATAAGTACGCACACGACACCAGGGTTCGTTACGTCTGGGCCAGGGAGCAAGGGCAGCACGGGCGGCCACATCATCACTTTGCGATCTTGCTGAACTACGATGCCTTCAATGCGCTGGGTAAGCTCCAATCAGGCAGAGACAACATGTTTAATCGCTTGGAAGCAGCGTGGGCAAGCGCTTTAGGGTTATCAGTAGAGGCTGTCAGGGGATTGGTCGAGATTCCACAAAATCCTTACTATCACTTGTATCGCGACGAGATAGCCGGACAGGCAGCCTTCTTCCATCGTGCGAGCTACCTGTGTAAGTCGAGCACGAAGGTTTTTGGGGATGGTTCCCATGGTTTCGGGTGCAGCAGAACCTGAGCACAACGCTGAATCACGACAAAAAAATAGAAGGACACCGTGCCGACGACCACCCTGGCAATGCCAAAGGCGGTCCATCGGACGGTGTGTACATTGGAGTTAAAGGTACCCTCGTTCAGCCAGCGATACGCAGCCTTCATGACCTACAACAATGTGATCCAACGTCTGGGTGCCAATCATGCTTAGGGCGTTCTTGAGCGCCTGGGTTAGCGTGCGATCAGCTTGGCTGGGTTCAGGGTCGCCGGATGGATGGTTATGTACCAAAATCACCGCTGCCGCATTGTGCTCCAACGCAATCTTGACCACTTCTCGCGGGTAGACGCTGGCGCCATCCAGCGTGCCTCTGAATAGCTCCTTGAAGGCAATCACTCGGTGTTTGTTGTCGAGTAGTAGTAGTGCAAAGACTTCATGCTCGTGGTACTGCAGCAGTGTTTGTAGGTGGCTAAAAACCAGCTTTGGTTCAGTCAATGCTCGGCCTTTAGACAGACGACTCATGGCCAGTTGTCGCGCCATTTGCAGGATGTCAGCCTCGGTAACTGGGGATTCCATGATATAGGTACCGGTTGTTTCACCGGCTATCAGCTTGTGATATTTCATACAGGTATTCCTGAGCGAATAGGGGCGAGCGCAGAAGAGTTGGTAGCTACTGAGCCGAAGGCCTGCCTTTGTGCTGCGAGGCTCGCGACTCCAGCTTTTGGGCGAGTGATGGTTTGTCAGGCGCTGCCGGTTGGGTTTTGATCTCTATACGCCTGGGCTGATCTTCAATGACAGGGAAGAGCTCCTCGACGATGGCACCGGAGTCCTCCACGGTGTCCTCAAAGGCCCCATTGTTAAAACCCTGCCGAGCCGCTTGATCCAAGGCGCTCTGGTCAAAGCCTGCGGCTTGACGTGTCTCCTCCAATTGCTTGGCTGCAAGTAAGGCATCGTCCATGCCCAGGCCACTGCGTACCGTGATGTCTACGTAGAAAATCGCTGCGCCGTGGCTTTGGCGGGTGGACTTACCGCGAAGACGCAACTCCAGCGGCAGACAGGCCAGTCGATCACCGGAGATGGCTTGCAGATAATGCAGTCGCGCTGCCAGGGTGCGGATGCTGTTGTAGCCTGTGGTGCGAAAGACAAAACTGCCCAGTGGATCGTCATCGCCAATCACCACGTTGAGCCGGCCGAAGGGTTTGCAGGCATTGCCTTGAGCCAGTGAACAGCCATCCGGTGAAGGGCAGGGCATTGACTGGATGCCATCCTTGGTCCGGCGCTTGCAGGTCTCACCATTGCCGACGCACAGCGGCCGGCCGGTGTTACGGTCGAACAGGCTGTAGTCAGCCCGAAAGTTGAGGTCCGGCTCGTTGAACAGCAGCCGGATCGGAATGCTGCGCAGTTTGCCGTCCTGGCCATTGCGCAGTTCTTCGTTAAGGGGGTGCAGCACCCAGCCGTCACGGCTCTGCACTTGGGAGGTGAGAGTGAATTGATCGTCCTTTTCCGGCAGACGCTTGCCGTTCTTTTCGACGACCTTGCCGATGGATATTCGGCCCAAAATAGGTGGAGTGATGGCTAAACCTTTGAGCATGGGAGTTCTCCTGTAACTGAAATAAAAAAGCCACCGAGACCGCAAGAGCGACCAGGGTGGCGTTGGAGAGAAAAGGCAGGGAAATAGGTGAGGAGCGAACGAACGTTCACGCCAGCAGAAAACGTCGACTGCCGGCTTTGGTGGTCGAGTAGCGAACTTGCAGATGAGGCTTTTCTTTTAGCAGGCGGGGGATGTCCAGGGCCGCGCTGTCTTTGGCTTTCTTCCACGTGATGCTGCCGGTTGCGAAGGTCGCCCGACTGGCATCGCCTATGGCCTGTTGCAGCGTTTGCTTAAGTTGAGCTTCCAGCGCCTCCTGTAGAGCAATCGACTTGCGCACGTTCTGCAGCTCGGTAAAGGCCGTGCAGAGCAGTGTGTCCTGGCTAAAGTCTAGGGTTTGTCCATTGTCTTGCGGATACAGACAGCGCAAAGCTTGCTCCGCTGAGGCCGAACCGTCTGCCGGCGGTGGGGTGTCACTGACGACGTAATCCCAGAAGAGCCGTTCCAGGTCAATCAACCGAGCTATCAGTGACTCATCGCGTTCAATGCGATGAATTTCCAGGTGCTGACCTCCGAGCAGTACCGCCACATCCGCAGCCTGCTTGCCAGTCACGGCCAACTGGTGAATGACCTGCAACTGCACATACTCGGGCACGCCTTCTTTCCAGAGACGTGCGCCGTTTATGCCGGCGGTTTTGCATTCGAGAATCTGCACTTCTGACGCACCGATAACCTCACGGTCGATATTGGCCAGCATCCAGGCCAGTTTGGGATCAGGATGCTGCAGAACCGCATTGACCCGGCGGACCCGATGACCGCTGCGCCGGGTGTAATGGGATGCGACAATCGGCTCCAGGATGTTGCCCCAGTACGCGGGGGTTTCCTCATCCTGCGGATCGAGCATGGGCAGTAAGGTGTCACGTCCGGTTTTTTCCATCCACAGTTCCAGCTGTGATTTATAAGGGTTCAGGCCCACAGCGGCGGCGGCATCCGAACTGCCGATGCCTTGCTTGCGCACAGTCAACCAGTCCTCACGCGGCAGTTGTTTGGTGCCGACCAAGCGTAAGGCAGGACGGGGTTTAGTTCTGAGATGTTGTAGGGATTGAGTGCTCATAATCATTTCCTTGAGGCATAAAAAACGCCCAACCAGCACGAGGCTGATCAGGCGTTTAGGGAGTGGAAGAACGATGATTGGGGTGATGTTGATGAAGACAGCGAAAACCAAGCCTAAGCCGTAAGTTGTAGCGCCGCCTCCAGCGCCCGTTGCTTGAGCTGTGCTCCTTGCCCGAACCAGGCAGAATCCATGCGGTACTCGATGCTTCTCGCACGGCGTTCGTGGTCGACGTACTCCGTCACGGCGTTGAGCAGGCCCCAGGCAGTTCCTTGAGCTGACTCCAGGGTTGACCCGCGGCCCTGACCTTCATACAGGCATTGCACCTTGCGTAGCGCCCGCTCGTTGGGAAGTACTGCCGGTAGTGGCATGTTCGGATTGGTATCACACAGCACGTTCATGAAGAATCCCATGGCTTCATGCCACTGAACTTTGCGTTCAGACAGCATTCGCATCCGGTGCATGAAGTTGTCCCATTGCGAGACAGCGATACCGAGTTGCTTTTTAACCGCCTGTGGATCGAAGCGCGTGCTGTGCGGCACCTTGATCGCTTTGGCCGAACCGTCCAGCGCAATAGTCAACGTGTTATTGCAAACTACCCGCACAGTTGTAGGTGTGGCCGTGGTAGCCAAGGTGCCGTCACAGGAGGTGGCCAGCAGGAGATAACCATTGACCTGATCGTTGCCTTTCAAGGTCGTACCTTGGCCAGTGCGGGCCAGCGCCCAAAACTTGCGACCGCCTTTGAGTACGCCGGCCGTTTCCAGTTCGTAGCCCGATACTTCAGTGAGGTCCCGATAGAACTCCAAGACCTCGCGCGGCTGCACGACCTGGTAGCGCTGAGAAACCACGGACAACGGGGCCTTAGTATCGGAGCGGTACAGAACCTTCTGGTCAGGGAAGGTGTGAATTGAGCCAAGTGCACCGATGCTCTCGGATTTGAAATGCACCGGGCTGTCCTGGATCTTCCAGTCCATACCCGCTTCGCGCTGCCAGATTTCGATGGGTTGTTTTGGAGAAAGGCGACTACCCAGACCGTGCCAGGGAGTTGCGCCAACATAAGCCATTTGTTCAATGAGATTAGCCATGGGAATAGGTCCTTTGACAAAAGGGGAGCCCCTGTTTGCATGAGAAACAGGGGCTGACTCGATGAGTTAGCGATTAGCGCTGAAGCTGTAACCGCACTCTAGGCATTGATAGTTATTCAGTACCTTGTCATCGATCTGTTCACCGAGCGTGGCCCCGGCGATACCGCCAGCGACCCCTCCAAACAACCCCCCTAAAATCGCCCCAGCGACGCTCCCGATTGCGATGCCTATTGGGCCTCCGGCGACACCTAAAACAGCTCCAGCTTCGGCACCGGACAGAGCGCCAGCTGTACCACTGGCGGCGCCGCCTGCGGCACCGATCAAACCGCCTGCTTGTTTCCCAATATTTTTCGTGACGATGCGTCCAGAGTTACAACATGGGCAAGGGCTATACATACGCAGATCCTCTCAAATGATGAGCGTGCTAAGCGAAGTGCAGGCACGCCAAAATCCCAACTGCAGTCGATACAGGTGGGCGTTCATAGAGGTGATATAGGTCTGAAATATTTTTGATTATCCACGGGCGCACAGCCAATGGTCATACAGAATGGACGGTGGAAAGGCACTGGGCTGACCTGCGCGGCCTGGCAAGATCAGCAGTTGAACAGTGCGACACTCGAGCCGGAGGGAGTATGAGGCAAACCCGCCCTACAACTGACCGACTATCGGGTCTCTCGGACCAGAAATCCATTGATAGCGCCCACCGTTACGACAGTAAAGACTCAGGCTAAGGTGCTGGCATAAGGGAATGATTTTCTAGCATTTGTCCATGGGAAGTTCTTGATTCGCCGTAGTGAAACTACAGCGCTCCCATCCCGAATTTGTTGTGCCCCGAAAAATGCGCCGAGCGAGGTACTATCATTGATCGCCAGCGGGATTGGCGATTGACGCATCAATGTGAGCGTGTCGGTCGTCCTGAAAATCCAAACCCATGGTCTGCGGGTATTTGGATATTAGTTTACTGAGCTGAAACGTCGACGGTACTCCGTCGGTGTCAGGCCAACGACCCTTCGGAACCGCGACCGGAAGGTCACCGCAGACCCGAATCCGGAAAGAAGTGCCGTTTGATCAATCGATGTATCGCTCTCCTCAAGCAATGCACGCGCTCGATCAATACGAGCGGTGAGAAGCCACTGTAAAGCTGTAGTACCGGTCTGTTCTTGAAATCGCCGAGCAAAGGTGCGAGAGCTCATGTTGGCACGAGCCGCAAGACTATCGACCGTATGCGAACTGTTCAAATTGTCTCGCATCCATTCGATCAAGGGCATTAGGCTCGTTGGAGAGCCTGGAAGCTCCTGACGAATAAACTGGGCCTGACCACCATCACGGTACAGTGGCGCGACCGCCAGACGGGCAGTGTTTGCCGCAACAGACTGGCCGTAATCACGTCGCACGAGATGCAAACACATATCTAATCCTGCTGACGCGCCGGCCGAAGTCACGATGCTTCCTTCATCGACGAACAGAACATTAGGTTCTACTTGTATCTCTGGGTGAAGCCTGGCCAAGTCCTCGGCGAAACGCCAATGCGTAGTCGCGCGTTTGCCGTCAAGAAGACCGCTCGCGGCAAGGATAAAAGCCCCAGTGCAGATTGAAGCCAATCGTGCACCACGAGCATATGCCTCGCGAAGAGCGATTCTTACCGTCTCTGGAACCTCTCCAAACGGGTCTTCGCACCCTGGAATGACAATAGTGTGGGCCAGCTCAAGACGGTCGAGGCCGTACCGCACCTGCATATCAAAGCTAGCGGTCCGAATTGTCCGCTCGGGTGCGCACACCTCCACCTCGTATGCGTTCTTGTCATCGACCTGAGAAGCCAAGGCGAAAACCTGATAGGCGATACCAAAGTCCAACGGCACCACGTCATTCAATACCAAAACCGCAATCTTATGCACGGCGTTGACCCCCGCTCTCAAAATCAAATAACTGGCAGAAAACGATCGCTTGATGTCATTTAAGCCACTCACGTGTAGCGTCTAGCAGGAATACTCTTTAGTCAACTACGACGAGAGGAGACGGCAATGTCTGATGAGCTGAGCAATAAGATTCAAGACCGACAACTGCAGATTGGCATGGTAATTTTTCCTGGTTTCACTCTGCAGGACTTGGCTGGCCCACAGACGGCGTTCGGCCTTCATGCCAAAACTCACATAATCTGGAAGACCATGGATCCCGTTCCCACGGACATGGGCGTCACCATGAACCCTACGATCACGATTGATGACGTTCCAGATAACCTAGACGTGCTGTTTGTCGCAGGTGGCGGAGGAACCCCTGAAATCATGAAGGACCGGGAGTTGCTCGATTTTATTGCTCGCGCAGGACAGACTGCCACCTATGTAACCGCCGTATGCACAGGCTCTGTACTTCTTGCTATGGCGGGACTATTGGAGGGCTACCGTGCAGCAACCTACTGGCCTTTCTACGAACCCCTCATAGCACTGGGTATCGAACCGAGCTACGAACGGGTATGCGTCGACAGGAACCGAATCACAGGTGGCGGTGTAACGGCAGGTATCGACTTTGCGCTGAAGGTCATCGCCGAGCTTAAAGGCCAGGATGCGGCAGAGTTTACGCAGCTCGTGCTCGAGTACGACCCGCAGCCGACAATGAACTCGGGGAATCCACGTACCGCGCGGCCGGAGATCGTCGCACAGATAGAGGGTCTGTGGGGGCGAACTGACGAGGCTGTGAGAGTCGCGAATGAGCATATGAAGCGTCGAGCGCAGTTATCAAAACTAGCTCCCGCGTGATCGTTGCTCTGTAACGTTGTTCTCGGCGGACCTTGGTCAGTCATTTCTGCGCCATGCCGCGGGGTCGCTCTAGGGGCAGGTCCTGAGCTGTAGTCATCGCCAAACAAAAAGCCCCTGCACTCCTACACGCAGGGGACTTGCCGTGGGAGTACCTGAAAATTGGGGGCTCGCGCAGCTAGATCTGAATGCATCGATCCTACGTCAGGGAGCGAGCACTCGTTTTAATAACCATTGTGGTGATCGCAGTACGTGGTGCTGAGCGGCTCTAAAACTTGCACATTTCACTAAATAGCTCTCGAGGATTCAACATGACTTCGCATATAAAACCAGTCGCCACGACTGAGTACGACGATGTAATTCAGGCAGCTCAAGCTTATATTGACGGTTATCGCTCTGGGGACATCGCTGGAATTGAGAAAGCCTTCCACGAAGACGCGATAATGTGGGGCTACACCGGCGATGAGCTGCTTCAAGGTCCAGCTGTTCCGGTATTTGCGAGTTTCTTCAAAGCACTGGGCGCTTCACCGAACACCCGCAGTCGCCTGGACATCTTGGCTATCGCACCCACAGCTGCAGTTGTCCGAGTGGACATGGAGAATGACGTTTTGGGCGCGAGCTTCCACGACTTTCTTTCGCTGCTCAAGATCGACGGTCAGTGGAAAATAATCTCGAAGATATTCCAACGATACGCCTAAGCAAGCGACGGAGCCGCATCGGCTAAATTTAGCCCGTCAGATGCAAGATCCTCTTCCTCTAAGCCGATGCTAAAAGGCTTGAGCGCGCTAACCTGAGGTGCATCGCAACCAGACAAGGGTCGCACGCGAGGTCACCTGAGATTAGCCAACAATTTTTTTGTGTTAGACGCACGAAGGTAGCTAAGGCAAAAAAATCTTTGCCTTAGCTTCATGCCGAATCTACTCGATAAACGCGGCCAGCGAATCCGACGACGTGGCTGGCGGCGTCGCCCAGTTTAAACGCTCGTCACGGTCAGCCACTTTCTTCTACTGGCGCCTCATCGTTGAAACTATCGATTCATTTTGCGTCATCAGCCATATTTAAAGCTCGCGCGGTGGCCTCAACCTTGATCGATTCCTTCTCGCCCTTGGCGTTCTCTACCGTAAGATTCACAAGCACCTGGTCACCTTCTTTTACCTGTTTCATCAGGTCAATAAGCATAATGTGATAGCTGTGGGGATCCAGGATGACTGCTTTGCCAGCAGGCAAGGCGACGAACTCTACTGGTTGCATGCGCATCACGTCGTTCTTGATTGTCGACTGGTGAACTTGCACGATTTTCGCCACCGGTGACTGGGCACTGAGCAGCTTGCTGTCGCTGCTTGCAGTTATCGTCATGAACGCACCAGTCGCTTGTTGTCCTGGCACTGTCGCGCGAACCCAGGCGCCCTCTACCTGCGTTTGGGCTGAAATCTGGAAAGCCAGCCCTAGTAGAGAAATCCCAAGTACGATCTGTTTAACGTGTTGATTTATATTGGTAAAATTTGGACCTGATACATTAGCAAATCTCCATGAGTGTAATCAGATCTTCTGCACATTGTTGTGCCGAAAGTGCTTGAGAAAATCCAAGGCGTAGCGTTCCTTGGTAGTCATACACATAGCTCGTCGATGAATGAGTAAGTGTATATGTTGACCCAATCGGTACTTTCTCGTAAAACACGTCAAACTCTTTGGCTGTAGCCGCTGTTTCTTCTAGCGTTCCGTAAAGAGCGATAAATGACGGATCAAAAGTTTTTACATAGGCGTCTAGGACGGCTGGTGAATCCCGCTCGGGATCGAGCGTAATAAAGATAACCTGAAGAAAGTAGCCGCCCTTATCCATCATTTTTTTGATTTTAACTGCACGAGCCAAGGCGGTGGGGCAGACTGCCGGACATTGAGTGAATCCAAAAAAAATCATGGGCATCACGCCTCGATAGCTTGAAAGCGTTCTTACCTCGCCGTCGGTGTCTTTTAGCCGGAATGTGCGCCCAAGAATTTTATTGCTTAAGTCTTTGCCGTATTTGTACGATAGCTCACCTCGGGTATCGCATCCTGCCAGCATGCCGATACCTAGAAGTCCCATGCCTGAAATCACCTTACGGCGAGTCAACAAAATGCTCATTGATTCAAGCCTCTTTATACGAAAAAACCACAAATTGGATTAACAAGTCTTCTTTGAATTATTACTTCATACATTGATCATGTGCTGCCAATGGATAATACATCGGTTCAGGTCGAGCTGATCACTAGTGCGATTGAATTGAGGGTGTTGTCTCTAATGCTTTTGACGGCGCCTCAACTGTAAAACGTGGTTCGTCTAACTAGGTATTCGCGAAAAGAAGATTTAAGTTCCCCAGTCACCCAACTAGAATGACTGCTGGAAATCAGCCCGAACTACCAAGTTCTTTAGCCCCGTAATGGCGTTCAGTCTTACTAGCAAGGTGCCTGGGGTAACTAGTCAGAGAGTCTGTAGGTAGATAAATCAGGACTACGCGTTTACGCCCCCGTCCACGCTTAACCCGGTGCCGGTGATGTGTTTAGCGCTTGGGCTTGCGATGAACGCGACCGCCACTGCGACATCCTTCCCAGTACCGTATCGGCCTAATGCTGAATGAGCCCTCATCGCATCGGCACCATCACCATCGGCTGGGTTCATATCAGTGTCCGTAGGTCCAGGATGCACAGTATTAACGGTGATGCCACGCGGTCCTAGCTCACGAGCAAGTCCTCGTGTAAAGGAAAGTAGGGAGGACTTGGACATGGAATAGACTGTGACCGATTCAAAGGCCACACGCTCCGCCAGACAGGAACCGATATTGATGATTCTTCCGCCCTCTCCAAGATAGGTAATGGCTGCTTGAGACGCCAAGATCACTGCTCTAATGTTTACGGCGATGATCTGGTCTATCTGATCCAGCGGCATTGTCTCTAGCGGGCAAATAAAAGCGACGCCCGCATTGTTTACTAGTATGTCCAACCCTCCTAAAAGCCTAGCTGCCTCATGTACAGAACGCGTAGCTGCTTGGGGATCCGCACTATCGGCCTGGATAGGGAAGGCTTTAACGCCCAATCCCTCAATTTCTCTGGCCAGTTCCTCCGCCGCATCCCCAGAGCGAACATAGCTGAAAGCAATATCAGCTCCTTTTTCTGCCAACTCGATAGCGATAGCTGCGCCAATACCTCGTGCAGCGCCAGTGATGAATGCACGTTTGCCTGAAAGTTCTTTCATGACTGTCCCATTAGTAGATTTGAGATTTACCGCGACCATTCGGGGTCACTAAACCCAGAAGCTGAAGCTTAAGCGTCACTAGCGCTTTGCAAAACGACTTAGTCCCCTCGATTTACGCCATACGGTTTAGTCGAACTTGCTTCCCCTTCCGAAATTAGAATCTACTGATGAGGCGGCTTTAAGAGGAATAGACTTTCGGTACAGCGCTCAAATACGCCGTTGCAAAGGGGATTGCGCCGAGCGTAATGAACCCTGAGCGGGCAGTTAAGACACTTCAGCCTCAACCGTAACCTCATAAGCGCTAACACCCTGATGTGCGGCCAGCCGTCTGATGCTTTGAGGAGGGTGCCCGATAACTCTGATGAAGGCTCTGCGCATCCGCTCCGGATCCTTGAAGCCAACCGAGTGTGCTATCAGTTCGATCGGTTCCGCCCCACGTTCAACGCGCAGCCTCGCGACCTCGACACGCAAACGCTCCACAGCTTTAGCGGGTGTTTCCCCCGTTTCCAGCAGAAAGGCTCGACCAAATTGGCGCAAGCTGAGGCAAGCAATTGATGCCAAATGCTCTGTTGATAGCTGTTCGTTTAGATGCTCTCGCATGTAGGAAAGCACCTCCCTCATGCGATCCGTCGTCGGCTCCATATCGGCCATGGCCGAAAATTGTGACTGCCCTCCTGGCCGACGGTGGTACACGACCATGGCGCGGGCGACCTCATGGGAAACAGCATTTCCCAGATCTTCCTCAATCATGGCCAGCGCCAGATCGATTCCCGCAGAGATGCCAGCAGACGTCCAGATGCCACCATCCTTCGTAAATATATGATTGGGCTGTACCCGCACCTTCGGAAAATTGCGTTGCAGTCGCGCGGTCTGCCTCCAGTGTGTAGTAGCCCTGCGACCGTCTAATAGGCCCGCCGAAGCCAATAGAAAAGCCCCGGTGCAAACACTCGCAACTCGCCTGGTGCCTTTCGCGGCCGCATTAGCGAGGTGGTCCGACACCATGGGAAGGTCGTAGGGTTTGGAAAAAGCCTTACCGCCGACCACTATCAACGTATCGTACGGGCTTGATCTGATCTTCTGACTCCTTACTTCCAGACCAGACGAACTCATAACGGGACCGCCCGACAACGAGACTACCGAACAGCAGTAGGGATCTGATACCCCGATCTCTTTAGCGATTTCAAAGGCGGCCAGCGGACCACTAAGGTCCAGAATCTGAAACTCGGGAAAGACCAGGAAAGCGATGTCACGCATGGAATTACCTTCTCCAAAAATCATTGATCCTGTTCACAATTACTATTCCCTGCCAGCCTCCTGTTGGCGATTTTCGTACTGCTTGCCTCGGATGATCCTCTAAAAGTCGTATGGCGAAAAGAGCAAAAAACCCTCAAAAAACGTCATCCTCATTTTTCGCCTCGTAGTCCCGCTTCGCTATTTGCGTTCCTGTCTGTGACATCCGCTGGCCAATGCAGCATGACGGCCAAAAAGGAGGGAAGTAAGTCCTTTCTCCCGCCATAAGTGACATAGAGAATGCTCCCGTTTCTCAACGGGAGAGTCGTCATGGCTGTAAGGGCTGTCACCTCAAATCTGCTTGGCTGGAGGCGGGTGCAATGAGTACATCAAAGTCGTCGGAAGACATTCCAGCGCCAGAAAAATCGTCAAGTCGCTCGAATGTGGCTGTGTTGGCCATAGCCCAAGGATTATTCACGGCGGCCATCGCGATCGATCTCACATTGACCGGTTTGACGGGATATCAGCTTGCCCCTGATAAATCGCTCGCGACTCTGCCTTTTGCACTGATCACCGTAGCAGGCGCCATTGCGACATATTTCGCTTCTACTCTGATGCAGAAGATCGGAAGACGGCGTGGATTTGTGCTAGGTGCCTTCACCTGCGCAATAGGCGGATCGATTTCCGTATGGGCGGTCTTCCTGAACTCTTTCTGGCTATTCTGCATCGGGACAGCGGCCGTCGGTATCTTTCAAGCGTTCGCCCAGTATTACCGTTTGGCGGCGACAGATTCGGAACCTGACGACCGCAAAGCACGCGCAATCTCGTTGGTGCTTGCGGGCGGAGTGATCGCCGCTATTCTTGGGCCTTTGTTAGCGAGTTGGAGCACGAATTTATTCGCTACCCTATTCGCCGGTTCTTATTTGATGGTATGCCTGCTCGGCATTGCCTCGGCAGCATTACTTTGGTTAGGCTATGAAGATGCACTTCCAGAATCATTGGAGCTGCATGGCCACGAACAGCCGCCACGCAAGTTACTTACAATATTTCGACAGCCAGTTTCATTAGCGGCACTCGCGAATAACGTGATAGGCGGCGTGGTGATGATGTTCATCATGACTGCAACACCGCTGGCGGCTGTCGCCAGCAATCACTCAATAAATGATGGCGCCAGCATTATTCAATGGCATTTAGTAGGTATGTACGCGCCGTCACTATTTGCTGGACGTCTGATTTCCCGATTCGGATTGCCTTCGATTTTGTTCTTGGGAATTGCACTTAGTGCAGCTTGCGGATTGATTGCACATTGTTCGGACAGCTTGGCGGCATTCTATATTGCACTTCTTTTTTTAGGCGTGGGATGGAATTTTATGTTTGTGGGCGGCACAGTCTTACTGACTGCTTCGCATCATCCCTCCGAGAAGGCTAGGGTGCAGGGAGTGGCAGAGTTTATTCGATACACGTTCACTGCATTTGCAACTTTGGCCGCCGGCCCTCTATTGCAATCACTTGGCTGGAAGGGTATGAACGATATGATTTTCCCACTATTAGCGGTATGCGCTGTTATTACCTTGTGGTGGGTATGTATCGAACGCAGAATAAAAAACGCAACCAGTGAACACGTCTCGGGCAGCGAAAACCGATCGGCGACATAATTATCCGGGCGTGCCGCACACCGTTTTAAAAAACGGTATCGCTGGAGATCCAAAAAGCTTGGCGCTTTAAGAAACGCCACCTCATGTTGCTGTGAATGAGCCATCGGAACTTTTCATTCACACAACAGCTAAGCTAGAACAGAATTAATCTTGGAGTCATGATGAGCGCTAATTCCAAACCCCGCACTAGGCTGGCACTTTATTCCGCAGGTATACTTATTATTTTTGGAGTCGTTGCCTTTGGCGTGGTGGATAACTCAGAGAAAGCTATAGCACAGGACGGCCCGCCCCCAGTCCAAGAGGTAGATGTCGTGGTCGTTAAAAAAGAAACGGTTACCGACTGGCAAACTTACTCTGGCCGATTAGCAGCGGTGGAGAAAGTTGAGGTTAGGCCGCTGGTTGCAGGAACCATAACGGACGTCAACATACATGATGGCCAATTGGTAAAAAAAGGGGACACTCTGTTCGTCATCGACCCAAGACCTTACCAAGCACAAGTCGAACGAGCTAAGGGGCAGGTTGCAGCAGCTCAGGCTCGCGCCGCGTACACGAAAAGCGACTGGGAGAGGGCACAGCGCCTGATTGCCGAAAATGCAATAGCGAAACGTGACTACGATGAAAAAAACAACGCGGCATTGGAGGCCAGTGCCAATCTTAAGACTGCTGAAGCGGCGCTGGATGCAGCTAAAATTGATCTCGGCCATACCCAGATTACAGCTCCAATTTCTGGTCGAGTATCGCGGGCAGAAATAACACTTGGAAACATCGTAAACGCCGGGGCAGGCGCGGCACCTTTAACGATGCTTGTCTCTGTTAGCCCCATTTACGCAGAGTTCAACGCTGATGAGCAGACTTATCTTAAGTACATCAACAGACTCGGCAATAAGGCTACTGTTCCGGTTGATCTAGGACTTGCAGATGAGACAGGGTATTCGCGCCGGGGAGTCATCCAATCCGTAGACAATGAACTCGACACTACCTCAGGCACTATCCGCATGCGTGCACGGTTTGACAACGCTGATGGCACCATGGTCCCGGGGCTATATGCGCGTGTAAAAGTGGGCGGCAGTGAACCATACGCGGCCCTTCTTATTGATGATGCGGCAATTGGCACCGATCAAGACAAGCGATTTGTCTTGGTCGTGGGAAAAGATGACCATATTGTTTATCGCCCGGTAGCGCTGGGAAATCTACAAGGCAATTATCGCATTATCACGTCCGGACTCGAAGAGGGCGAACGGGTGGTGGTAGGCGGTATTCAGCGAGTCCGTCCAGGGGAGCAGGTTCTAGGAAAGATAATTCCCCAAAATGACGCTCAGGCTAGAAACGCTCACTGACCCACGACAGCACTAACTAAAATTCACCAGTAAATAATGAGTGTCCCTCAGGCACTTAGGATTTATTGATCCGTGCATTGATTGTAAAACAGAGTGCATCCTTAAGCGTCCTGTTGTCTTTTTTAACCTTCAAGCAGCGCTGAGAGCAAGTAGCCGCCTCACTTAAAGAGTCATTAATGAACATATCAAAGTTCTTCATTGATCGTCCGATCTTTGCGGGCGTACTATCCGTGGTGATCCTGCTTGCAGGGTTGATAGCAATATTTAAATTGCCGATTTCTGAGTACCCAGAGGTCGTTCCGCCCTCGGTCACAATCAGCGCACAGTATCCTGGAGCGAACCCAAAAGTCATTGCCGAGACAGTTGCTGCGCCGCTTGAGGAAAAAATTAACGGCGTTGAGAATATGCTGTACATGCAGTCCCAAGCGAACAGTGACGGTAACCTGACCATCACTGTCACTTTCGCATTAGGAACTGACCCGGACTTGGCTACCCAGTTGGTACAGAACCGAGTCAATCAAGCATTGCCACGATTGCCCGAAGATGTACAACGATTGGGTGTTACTACGCTCAAAAGCTCTTCTTCATTAGTTCTTTTTCTGCACCTTGTGTCGCCGAATGATCGGTACGACACAACGTATTTGAGAAACTACGGCCTACGGAACGTCAAAACGCGCTTTGAGCGGATACCTGGCGTTGGCCGTGTCGATATGTGGGGGGCAGGTGACTACGCAATGCGTGTGTGGCTTGATCCGCAAAAGGTGGCACAGCGTAATCTCACCGCCTCGGAGATTGTCACTTCCATTCAAGAACAGAATATTCAGGTTGCTGCGGGTGCCGTTGGTGCTGCGCCTTCTTCGCCGGGTACTGCGGTACAGCTGACAATCAATGCCCAGGGTCGCTTGAAGACCGTCGACGAGTTCCGCGACATCATTCTCAAAACTAGCCCCAATGGCGCAGTTACTTATCTGCGGGATGTCGCCCGAGTCGGACTCTCTGCGGCTGAATACGGATTGCGTGCGCTGCTGGACAACAAACCCGCCGTCTCCCTCGCCATCTACCAATTGCCTGGCGCTAACGCGCTGGAGATCTCTGATCAAATCCGCGCTGCACTCAAAGATCTCAGCGCTGATTTCCCTCCCGGCCTGGATTACAGGCTTATCTACGACCCCACTCGCTTCGTGAAGTCGAGCATTCAGGCGGTTATAGAAACACTGCTCGAAGCCATCGCACTGGTGGTCGTGGTCGTCATTGTGTTCCTCCAATCATGGCGTACAGCGATCATTCCTTTGATCGCTGTACCGGTGTCCATCATCGGTACCTTTGCGCTCTTGCTGGCCTTCGGCTTCTCGATCAATGCCCTGTCGCTTTTCGGAATGGTGTTAGCCATTGGTATCGTCGTTGACGATGCCATCGTTGTGGTTGAAAACGTGGAGAGGAACATAGCCAGCGGTCTGACCCCGAGGGACGCCACGTATAAAGCCATGCAAGAGGTCAGCGGCCCCATCATTGCTATCGCACTCACGTTGGTTGCTGTATTTGTACCGTTGGCATTTATGAGCGGTCTCACGGGCCAGTTCTACAAGCAGTTTGCAATGACCATTGCGATCTCTACGGTGATCTCTGCTTTCAACTCACTCACGCTCTCTCCAGCCCTCAGCGCACTACTTTTGCGTAGCCACGACGCTAAGCAAGACGCCTTGACGCGGGTGATGAATAAGCTACTGGGCGGTTTTTTTCGAGCATTCAACAAGGTTTTTAATCGTGGCTCGGAGCAATACTCGAAAGGCGTAACAGGCGTCCTTAAGCGCAAGGGCAGCATGCTGGTTGTTTATGTGGTTCTTCTGGGACTCACGGCGGTTATGGGGAACGTTGTGCCTGCTGGGTTCATTCCCATGCAGGACAAGGAGTACTTGGTCACTATCGCCCAGCTTCCCAATGGCGCTTCTCTTGACCGTACGGAAGAAGTGATTCGCCAGATGAGCGAAATAGTCATGAAGCAGCCGGGCGCAGCTCACGCAGTCGGCTTCCCTGGCATGTCCGTTAACGGATTCATGAACAGTTCTAGCGCAGGGATTGTCTTTGTCCCCCTCAAGCCTCTCAGCGAACGTACATCGAAAGATGAGTCCGCCGCGGCCATCGTCGCATCCCTTAACCAAAAGTTCGCCAGTATCAAAGGAGCCTATGTCGCAGCCTTTCCACCGCCTCCAATACTCGGGCTTGGCACACTGGGTGGTTTCAAAATGCAGCTGGAAGACCAAGGTAGCCTCGGGTATGAGGAGCTTAACAAGGCCGCTCAAGCATTCATGGCCAAGGCTGCAGTGACCCCGGAGCTTGGTGGGTCACTGACAAACTATCAGATCAACTTCCCGCAGCTAAACGTCGAGCTAGACCGTGTGAAAGCCAAACAGCTGGGCGTGTCCGTTACCGATGTATTCAAGACCATGCAGGTATACCTTGGCTCCTTGTATGTGAATGACTTCAACAGTTTTGGCCGTGTATATCAGGTACGAGTGCAGGCCGACGCACCGTTTCGTCAGCGAGCAGATGACATCCTTCAGCTGAAAACCAGAAACGACCGTGGAGAAATGGTGCCCCTATCGTCTCTGGTTCGTATCACCCCAACCTACGGTCCGGACATGGTGGTTCGGTATAACGGCTACACCGCAGCGGATATTAACGGCGGCCCAGCGCCGGGCTATTCGTCTGGCCAGGCCCAAGCAGCAGCGGAGCGCATTGCAGCCGAGGTGTTGCCTCAAGGCGTAAAATTCGAGTGGACTGAGCTGACTTACCAAAAGGTTTTGGCAGGTAATGCCGGTATGTGGGTCTTCCCTGTCAGCGTCCTGCTCGTATTCCTCGTACTGGCCGCACTGTACGAAAGCTTGACCCTCCCTTTGGCGGTAATCCTGATCGTTCCCATGAGCATCTTGTGCGCACTCACGGGGGTGTGGTTCACGCAGGGAGACAACAACATCTTTACCCAGATCGGGTTGATGGTATTGGTCGCATTGGCTTCCAAAAACGCCATCTTGATAGTCGAGTTCGCCAGAGAACTAGAGCACGACGGGTACACACCGCTGAAGGCTGCCATTGAAGCGAGCCGCTTGCGTCTCCGGCCGATTCTCATGACTTCGATCGCCTTCATCATGGGCGTTGTTCCACTCGTGTTTTCCACTGGGGCGGGCTCAGAAATGCGCCAAGCCATGGGGATCTCGGTTTTTTTCGGCATGTTGGGCGTGACCCTGTTCGGTCTCGCACTAACACCTGTCTTCTACGTGGTCCTGCGTACGCTGGCAGGTGGCAAAGTACACGTGGCTCAAAAAGACGCGCCTCACCTGACAACGGAAGCATTGGACTCATGATCGGAGCCAAACGAATGATCCAATTACCCAAAAAGTCTATTTTTGGACTGCTAACTTCCTCAGCGCTGCTATCGCTTCTATCAGCATGCTCTGTGGAGCCGACATACAACCGCCCCGACGTCCCGACTCCACAGGCGTTCAAGGAAGCTTCGGCTGAACAGAAGCAAGCATCATTGTCCAAAGATAGCGCCTGGAAAAACGCTGAGCCGGCCGATGCTGAGCATCGTGGGGAATGGTGGCTAGTCTTTGGCGATCCGGTGCTAAGCGACCTGGAGCGGCAAGCCGCAGAGGCTAATCAGAATCTGAAGGCGGCTGCCGCACGAGTCCAGCAATCGAGAGCCTTGACACGATCAGCCCGAGCGGGATGGTTCCCGTCCCTAGATGCGGGATTTGGTC
Source organism: Pseudomonas sp. G1002 (assembly GCF_013385455.1). Classification (NCBI taxonomy): domain Bacteria; kingdom Pseudomonadati; phylum Pseudomonadota; class Gammaproteobacteria; order Pseudomonadales; family Pseudomonadaceae; genus Pseudomonas; species Pseudomonas sp. G1002. Next base: position 160,304 of record NZ_JACAPY010000006.1, on the reverse strand, counting down.
CTACGCGTGAACGCCTGTCTCCTGCCTCACAATTGTTGTCTGACGATGCGAGTGGGTCCACGCAGACTCTCTGGCGGGCGCAGGCGACAGCCTCTTACGAGGTAGACCTGTTCGGGAAGGTGGATTCACAAGTGAACACCGCGCTCGCTAATCAAGCACAGAACGAGGCGCTGTATCGTTCTGTGCTGTTAGCCCTCCAAGCTGACGTGGCTAAAAATTATTTCGAGCTGCGTGAGTACGACAACCAACTTCGACTATTTCGTCGCACGGTCACCCTGCGTGAAAACACCCTGAAATTAGTAGAGGGGCGATTCAAAGAGGGCGACATAAGCGAACTTGACCTCTGGCGAGCGCGCAACGAACTATCGACCGCGAAGGCGGACTCGGTAGGGATCGCACGGTTGCGTGCGACGTCAGAACATAGTCTTGCAGTGTTGTTGGGTAAGTCTCCTGCCGACTTCGACTTCCCTGACTCACCTATAGAGCCCATCGCGACCCAGGTGCCTATCGGGTTACCATCAGCCCTACTGGAGCGCCGTCCAGATATTGCTGCCGCCGAGAGAGCTATGGCCGCGGCTAACGCACAAATCGGATTGGCGAAATCAGCATTTTTCCCGCGGCTTAACATAAATGCCGCCGCCGGCTTCGAGTCGTCATCGCTGGGGAATTTGTTCGACTGGTCGACTCGGTCTTTTCTACTAGGCCCCCTTGCGGGAACGGCGCTGACGTTACCGATATTTGATGGTGGTCGGAGGAAAGCAGATCTCGCCTCTGCAAGGGCTCGATACGACGAGCAGGTTGCGAAGTATCGGGAGCAAGTATTGGTGGCCTTTAGAGAGGTAGAAGACAACCTTGCAGATCTGAGGTTGCTCGATGATCAGAAAGGTAATCAAAGCGAAGCTGTTGCAGCATCAAGACGGACAGAGCGACTTTCTAAAACTCAGTATGAAGAGGGGCAAATTAGCTATTTGGAAGTTATCGATGCTCAGCGCCAGGTCTTACAAACCGAACTGCAACTGAGCCGTCTGACGGGCACTCAGGCCATTGCAACGGTGAGCCTGATTAGAGCCTTAGGTGGGGGGTGGGACCGAGCCGACGCTAACATTGCCTCCAATGGGCGTAAGCGGTGATCACGCAGCCTGAACGGCTTTGAATTGCTCATAAAAAGCGGGTCAACTTGACCCGCTTTTTATGCTTCAAACCCAACGGAAATTTCCCGGCCAGAGCCAAACCGTAGTAAGCGTCCGCTCAACACTTGCCTAATTAGACGGGTGCCTACCTGTCGCAAGGTTGCACTCCAGTTGACTACGCGTTTGCATTCGATTTGACCTTCATTGTGAGCGTCCGGCGACCTGACCTAGTTACTTGGCACCGATCGCCAGAATGCAGGAGTCTCGCATTCTGTTTTCCCGGAACGCTTACGCAAAAATCGCAACCCTACAGTTTACGTACCATCACCAAGTCTCGGTGGACATCATCGCCGCATTGAAAACTGGTTTCTCCTACTGTCAAAAATCCATTACGTTGGTAGAAGCTTATTGCGCGGGCATTCTGATCATTCACCGTGAGCCGGATACGATCTGAAATACCAACAAGCGTTGCAGTTAAGAGGAACTGTGCGGCACCGGTTCCATGGTGTTTTGAATCGACATAGCATCGCTTCAACTCAGGGATGCCATCCGCCAGTGGGATGTTTAATCGATCTGGTTTGTAGTCGACCAAACTGAAACCCACAATATCTCCGGCTTTCTCCAACACTCGCACCTCCTGGCTTGACGTATCCAGCGCGATCTGAAAACAACGCGCGGTCAGATTTTCGCTGATGTAGCGCTCCAATTCTTCTGCTGGAGTATCTGCTGGGCACGCCAGTGAAAAGGTAGCCTTTGCGATTCTACTCATGCCCTCAGAGTCACCCATTATCGCTGGACGCACACGCATTCATCGCTCCTTGGATTGGTAGATATTAGCGCGTACCGACGACTGAGGAGGCAGCTACGCAAATCAAGTGTTACGAAATGAGCCTATAGAATGCAAGCCTGTCGAGAGTCCATGAGCACGAATAATGATCAAACAAGGAGCCTCGGCCGGACTACAACAGAGCTGTGAGGTCAGTTCGTATGCGTCCGCCGAAGTCACGTTGCATTACTAAGCAGATATGCGCCACCGATCCTCATCGCTCATATCCCGGGCGAGTAGCTCAACTTCGTACAAGCCGCCAATCGAGTGCAGTGCCTAACAAACCGCAGCCAGCCGGGACCGGTCTTGGACCCTTCGCGAACTTACGATTCTGGGCTAGGGCCCCAGCTCCCCGAAGCAGCGATTCTTGACGGAAGAAGCCTGCAGTTTGGTGCCGCCGTAAGTGGACCATCCTGTGACCGGTAATGAGGGAAAAATGTCGTTTCCGCCTCCTGTAGTCAGACGTAGAGTCGAACGTTCGAACGGCAAGATTGACTCATCCTCATCCAGGAGAAGCACGCTCATCACCGTTCAGGCGCTTCAATGCAAGGAAACGAGAAATGGCCAAAAAGGGCTTGGGATCCCAGCGAATGACCCGATGTTTGCAGCGAACAAAAGCGGCTATGAGAGTCATGGCCACTCATGACGCCCTGCCCAAAAGTAGCACATTGAAGATCGCGATTTTTTTGACCTAGACCGCTAAAAAACAAAGCGAAACTTTCTAACAGGTAAATGCATGTATGAGCGAAAAGACATTGTTATTGACCGGTGCCAGTCGTGGCATAGGCCATGCCACCGTCAAACACTTTCAAGCCGCTGGGTGGAGGATTTTCACCGCCTCTCGCCAGGACTGGGTCGCTGAATGCCCATGGGCCGAGGGCTTACTCAACCACATTCATCTTGATCTCGAAGATATTGATAGCGTCAGTGACAGCCTGGCGGCCATCAGGGAAAAATTGGGCGGACGCTTGGATGCATTGGTAAACAATGCAGGAGTTTCGCCTAAGGGACCTGAGGGGACACGACTTGGTGTTCTGGAGTCCGACTATGCAACCTGGATCAAGGTCTTCAATGTCAATCTGTTTTCTACGGCCCTCCTTGCGCGGGGGCTGTTTGATGAATTGAAAGCTGCAAAAGGCAGCATCATCAACGTTACCTCTATTGCAGGATCCAAGGTGCACCCGTTCGCAGGTGTCGCTTATTCCACATCCAAAGCTGCGCTCTCCGCCCTGACTCGGGAAATGGCCTTTGATTTTGGCCGACATGGCGTAAGGGTCAACGCTATCGCACCTGGAGAAATCGAAACCTCAATACTGTCCGCAGGCACTGCGGAAATCGTTGAACGGCTAGTGCCGATGAACCGGCTGGGCAAACCTGAAGAAGTTGCCTCGCTCGTCTACTTCCTTTGCACCGGTGGCGCTTCTTATGTAAACGGCGCAGAGATTCACGTTAACGGTGGCCAGCATGTCTAACGTTAATGGCCGGATCTGAGAGTGTTAAGCCATAGTGAGAAAAGGTCCTGTAGCAGCAGTTTTCCACTTGGTGATTCGGCTTAGGGCATGGCAGATGATAGGGCTCGAACTTGTTGGTGGCGGTCAGTTTGCTCTGCATCGGGCAGCCATAATCCGGCACAGAGCATGGACTTCACTGACCGTTCAACCCGTGGTTGGGCCGGTAGTCTTTGCTGCCTATTCTGTCCTGTGGCGAAGTTGAGCATCGCCTTACTTTTCTGCCTGACCTCGCTACTACGAATTGGACAAAAGCCGCGCTCTAGTCGCGAGATGCACTGCAAGGCAACCCTCTGGATACTCCTGATCCTCAGCCCATCCTCGAGCTTTCCCTCAGTTAACGCTTCCAAGGGGGCTGGCTCGATTTATCTGCCACCGCTCGTTTTTTGTCGTCCGTTTACGCTAGGTCGTCGCTGCAGCGACTGCCGTTGAACGCCCTCCAATCGTCTTGTAGAGAAGGCAGTATGTCTCGCGTTATTAATCACTCCGGTTGCAGTTCCAGTGCTCCCGAAGGTCTGACTTTCAGTTTTCCTGCATTCAATAAATCGCAAGCGACGATGGCATGGAGGCTGCTATGCGCTCTGTAGTTATTCCTTCAGGCGTTTCGCGGCTGGTTAGCAAAACGTCGCGCATAAACAGTCGTGGCGACTTCCTATTGCCGTTTCCAGACTATCCCTGCAACGCACGCAGCTTTGTTCAACTGGATGCCAGATTGCTGCCTTATTGGCATACGTTGTTCGATGTGTGTCCGGGGCTGCTCAAGCTAGATCCACCAGACGGCTTGAACATATTTCGCAGTTTTATGACCTGGGCGTACCGCAATCATCCGTCGCTGAATTGGACTTACTACCTGAGTGTCTGCCGTTGGTTACTCACGTCGACCTATCGGGCGCACATCTACGAAGAACACATAGATGCCTTCATGACTGCGGCAGCGGCCCGGTGGATAAATACTGACGATAGCCAAGCACGAGGACTGATATTGGCTTGGCAAGGCTCGCCGATGAGGGTGTTTGACTGGAAAGTAGCGCCTCGTTCTATCGCGGGTGTTGACCCTGAAAAAGAGGATTTCCCACCGGCACCCTGGGATTTTTCCTGGTGTCCTCTGACGGGGAAAGGGGGTGCCGGGTTTCGACGCTGGTTGCCCATCCCCGAATACGAGCGGCAGACACAGGTATCGAAGGCTGCGCGTGATGAGCAGAAGCCCTGCTAATGCGTAAGCGTCACATTATCGGAGCATGGCTGAGCCTGTTCGCCATACTGATGATTTTCGCCGGCCCCCTGATCAGTCAGGGGATCAGCCTTTCCCATGGCAAAAGTCAACCAATGAGCATGGCTGGCATGGAGTGCCACGACATGCTTGGCACGAGCCAGAAGTCTCACCATGCTTCTGCCGGCAAGACCCATGATCTGGTCGTGTGGGAAAAATGCGGATATTGCTCTCTTCTGTTCCAGCATCCCGCTCTCGCCGAGTCAAACCTGTCCAGTTTTCAACTTAATGTTCCACCGTCACAGCTTTTTTCTACTCACTTAATTCCCCAGCAAGCAGCGCCACCGATATTCCTCGGTGCAAGAAGCCGAGCGCCACCGATTCGATCGTTGAACGTCATACCCACTTTTGGCTGAACGCGCATTGCCGACTCTGCATCGACCGGCTTTTGAGTCCGCCGACGCCGAATCCCTCTGCGCGTTCTGCTTCAAATGACTTTTATCGGAAGATCCCATGTACTCGGACAAGAACGGGCCGCTGTTCTACATTGATCCATCGCGTCTGCGTTGGCGCCATGCCTTTTGCGTGTTTCTGGGGCTAGCATTACCGGTCATTGCGCACCCACAAGACGGTGCCGTGGATGTACCCCCAACATCCGATCAATCACAGATTTGGACGTTGGAAACCATAAACGTTTCTGGGGCGCGTGAAGGCTACAGCGCACCCTCTTCTGCGTCGGCCACTCGCACCGACACGCCCCTGGTCGAAGTCCCGCAATCCGTTCAAGTTGTAACGCAAACGATGCTCAAGGAGCAGGGCAGTCATTCGCTTGCTGACGCGCTGGTTAACGTCTCAGGGGTAAGAGCAACCAAGCCGCAAGAGGCACTGTTCGCTCAGCCAATCGTGCGCGGTTTTCCGGCGGAAATTTACATGAACGGGCTGCCTGCATTTGGCGGCACGGCAGCGAGCATCGACCCGACCAGCCTCATCGGCACCGAGCGCATTGAGGTGCTCAAAGGCCCTACATCAGCGTTGTACGGCGGCGGTATCGGCGCACCGCTGGGTGGTTTGATCAACGTAGTTTCTAAACGACCCGAGACCGAGCCAAGTGCACTGTTGTCGATGCGCACCGGTAGCTTCGGCACAGAGAATCCTTCGCTGGATCTCAACACACCCATCGGCGACAAGGTCGCCGCACGGATCGCCGCTGACTATCAAGAAAATGACAGCTGGATTGACCACGTCAACGGCCATCAGTGGTCGATACAACCAAGTATCGCGTTCCAGCTATCGCCAGAGACTGAGCTGTTACTGCGAGGCCAATACGAGAATCGCAGCCAGCTCGAATATTCCGGCCTGCCAGCCGCCCAAGCATTGAGTGGGCAGATTGATCGCAACGCTTTCCCAGGAGCGACCAGTGGACAACCTCACACCACTATCGAGAATCGAACAACCACTGCCGAACTCACACATGAGCTTAACGACGACACACGACTGACCGTCACCGCTCAGTATTACGAGGGCAAAGTTCGTGACTATGGCGGCCTTGTATTTCCGAACCTTCTAGGACCGAATCCTACGACACCCACGGTTTACCCGATATTCAAGCTTTACCTGCCCACGAACATCCGGGAAAGCACGCTGGATACCAACCTAGGTTCCCGAGTCGAATCGCTGGGTGGAGATCATGAGTTGCTGGTTGGTATCAGTTACGACAACACTCACTTCAGCTCGGGGATGTCCGACATTGAACTCATCGGCGAGCTTGACCTTGCCAATCCGGGATATGGGATTTCCTACGGCGCGACGCCCGAAACAATCGTGTCCCAAACCAACCGTTACGAGACGAAGGCTTTATACGTTCAGGATCAAGCGACCTATGGCCGTTTGCACTTGTTGGGGTCGTTGCGATTGACCCAGCTCGACATCGACCAACAAGAGCAAGGTGTAAATACTTCATATCATCGTTTGACACCACGGTTTGGCATCACCTATGACCTGACCGAAAGTCTTGCGCTCTACGCGTCGTATTCCACTGGCTTCAGGGGAGCGTTCAACTTCACTGGTAACGAGACACCCAAGCCTGAGCTGTCTCGCAATTATGAGGCGGGCGTCAAACTGGCGTTCAGCGATCTCGGTATTTCAGGCACTCTCGCAATGTTCGAGCAGACGCGCCGTAATGTGTCCACCCCTGATCCTGACCCTACCCACGCGATTCTGGGTTATTCGGTGCAGAGCGGCGAACAACGCGCTCGCGGGGTAGAAGCGGATCTGGTTTGGGAACCGACCCCCGCTTTTTCATTGCTGGGTAACTACGCCTACACCCAGGCAGAAATCACAGAGGACAACTCGATTCCGGTCGGTGATGGACTGCCTCGCGTACCGCGGCACAGCGGTCGCCTCGCAGCCCGCTATCGGATACTTGATGGCACCGCTAAGGGACTGGGCTTCGGCGTCGGTATTACGGCACTCAGCGCCCGCGAGTTAACTTTGCCTAATACGGTATCTGTACCAGGCTACGCACTGCTGGATGCGCAGACTTCCTACGATTTCGACCGCTACACGATCTCGGTTTCGGCGGTAAACCTGACAGGTCGCAAAGTCTTTGAGACCTTTCAATATATGGGCTCCCCAGTGGTACTACCCACTCAACCACGTTCAGCTTACCTGACTCTGACGACCCGCTTCTAAAGACACCATCATGATCGATATCCAATCAAGACCATCAGCCCGCCTGAGACACTTATGAAGTAAGATGCTGTTTTGATATGACGCGGGGCCGGTGTCCCAGTAGTTTTCGAGCCCAAGGAGCGCATCAAGGTGGATGCATTTAGCTTTCGCAATCAGGTTATTCGAGATTACGAGCAGTTTGCTCGCAGCTTCACCAATCCGAGAGCTGAGGATATCCGGGCGTATTTGGAAGCTGAGTACAGCACTGGGCGTTACTGGCCATCGCCATTGATTCAGGTAAATCCCTTTTTTGTCGCCGGGCAGAATATAGAGCAACTCGTTGCCAACCGGACACTACATCCGGAGTGTGCGCATATTTTCCGCTTTGGCAAGGAAGGCGGAAAACCAGGCGTGCCGGCGAGCTTGCACAAGCACCAGCAGGAGGCGATTTCTCGCTGCCAAGCAGGTGAGAGCTATGTTCTGACTACTGGCACGGGCTCCGGTAAGTCGCTCAGCTACTTTATTCCGATCTTTGATGCGATCCTCAAGGGCAAGGAGCAGGGCGCCAAAGCGGGCATCAAGGCGATCATCATTTATCCGATGAACGCATTGGCGAACAGCCAGTGTGAGGAGCTGGAAAAGTTTTTAGCCAGCTATGGCGCTGAGCCGCGTCCGGTAACCTACGGCCGCTACACCGGACAAGAAAAGGCCGATGAGCGCGATCGAATGCGCATCAATCCGCCAGACATCATCCTCACAAACTTTATGATGCTCGAACTGCTGATGACCCGGCAGAGCGAGCAAGATCGTGCTTTTATACAGGCGGCAGAGGGACTGCAATTTTTGGTACTGGACGAACTCCACACATATCGCGGCCGTCAGGGGGCAGACGTTGCTATGCTGGTGCGAAGGGTGCGCGAACGCCTAAATAGTGGTCTCTTGTGCGTTGGCACATCAGCCACCATGTCCACAAAAGGCACTCTCGCTGAACGCAACAAGGTTGTAGCTGAAGTTGCCGGGAAGATCTTTGGTGCGAAGGTCAAACCGGAAAACATCATCACTGAAACTCTGCAGCGGGTGACGCCAGCACTGGAGATCCCCGCTGCGGATGTGCTGGCCGGCGCCATCAATGCCAGCGTGCCGCAGACCCCCTCCTTCAAGAGCTTGCGTGAGCACCCAATTTCCGCCTGGGTCGAGCTGACACTCGGCCTCTCGCATACCGAAGGCCGTTGGGTTCGCGCAAAACCGCTTAGCATTGAGGAGGCTTCCCATCGGCTTGCCGATTCGAGCGGAGAGTCGGCCGAGCGTTGCGCAGTCTACTTGTCTGAGTTCCTTCTTACGGCTTACCAGTGTAAAGACGTCAGTGGCAAACCCCTGTTTGCCTTCCGCTTGCACCAGTTCGTCTCCGGTGCCGCTAATCTGTATGCCACTTTGGAGGCGCCAAGCACACGCAAGCTGGATTTATCCGGGCAGCTTACTGTTGCCGGTGAGCGCGAACGGCGTTTTTACAGTGTGCATTTCTGCCGCAATTGTGGCCAGGAGTACTATCCTGTTTGGGATGAAGTGGAGAACGGCAACCGCTCATTTGCACCGCGCAGCATCAAGGAAACTAGCCACGACGATGAGGATGTGCATCACGGCTTTCTGATGATCGATCCTCAGCGCACTTGGGATGGTGAAAACCTAGAGAGTTATCCAGAAAGCTGGGTGGAGCTGACAGGTAAAGAACCTCGCATCAAATCTTCCTACCGCAAATACCAGCCACAGGAGATCTTTGCCGCCAGCAATGGCCAGATAACCATGCAGGGCGTGCGTTGCTGGTTCATCCCAGGCAGCTTCCGCTTCTGTTTGTGCTGCGGGGCCAACCAGTCACGTGGTCGAGACTGGACGCGGCTGTCCGGGCTGTCTGGTGAAGGCCGCAGCTCAGCCACCACTATTCTGAGCATTTCCGCTCTGCGCTACATGCTGGGTGCGGACAGCGAACTGGCCGCTGATGCTCGTAAGCTGCTGGGCTTCACTGACAACCGCCAGGACGCTTCTTTGCAGGCCGGTCACTTCAATGACTTCATGCAGATCCTGCTGATGCGTAGCGCGTTGTTTAGTTGTGTGCGCCAGCGTGGCGACGATCCGCTCAGCGACAGCCAGATCACCCAGCAGGTTTTCCAGGCCCTCGGCTTCGCAATCGATGATCCGTTGATCCGCGGCGAATACCTGCAAAACCCTGGCAACGTTGCGCCGCGCCTGCGCCGCGATGCCGAGGAGACCATGCGGAACATTCTCGGTTACCGGCTGTATTTCGATCTGCGACGCGGCTGGCGTTTCAACAATCCCAACCTCGAACAGCTCGACCTATTACGCATCGAGTACGAGGATCTACCGACGCTTTGTTGCGACGATGGTCGCTGGCAGAAAACCTCAAGGCCAGGAGCTGCAGGTGAGCGCCAGGTGCACCCGATGCTGGCGCTGGCCAGTCCCACCGTGCGACAGAAGCTGGTGCAGATGCTGTTGGACGTGATGCGTCGCAACCTCTGTATCAAGACTCGCTATCTCGATCGCTACAACCTCGAAGAGTGGAAAAACAAAAGCCGCCAGCATCTCAAGGAACCATGGGCTTTTACTGAGGACGAGATCCTCACCGAAGCCGGCTACGCTACGCTTAGCAAGCCTCGCAAGGACCTGAACACGGTGACCCTTGGTCTGCGTACCCGCTTTGGCCAGGTGGTTAAAACTACTTCGTTCTGGCAGGGTGGACATTATGAGCCGCTCAAGGAGGCTAACTACGCCCAGTTCATCCAGGATTTGCTGGATATCGTCGAAAGCTATGGGCTGATCGAGGGCGTCGAACTCGAGAAGGGCATTCGCGGTTATCAGGTGCTAGGCGAGGCTCTGCTTTGGCGTATGGGTAAAAGTGATCCACAGCCCGATCTGCTCAACCAGACAGTCAGCCGTAACCCCTATTTCCAGCGGCTCTACAACGGTGTCGCGGACATGCTAGAGAGCCAGCAGCGTGATTTGTTCACCCTAGAGGCTCGTGAACATACGGCTCAGGTCCCAGCAGAGTTGCGGGAGGAGCGTGAGGAACGCTTTCGTGCTGGCAACTTGCGCGCCATGTTCTGCTCGCCGACCATGGAGCTTGGCGTGGACATCGCTTCACTCAATACTGTCTACCTGCGTAATGTGCCGCCGACTCCGGCCAACTACGCCCAGCGTAGTGGCCGGGCAGGGCGTTCCGGGCAACCGGCGTTGATCATCACCTACTGCGCTGCGCTCAGCCCGCACGACCAGTACTTCTTTCAGGAGCCTCGGCGCATGGTCTATGGCGAGGTCAGCCCGCCAACTCTAGACCTAGCTAATGAGGATTTGGTGGAGAGTCACCTGTTCGCCACCTGGCTGGCGGAAACTGGCTGCAAGTTGCCCTCAACCATTAACACCATGCTTGATATGGAAAGCCCCAGCGAGATGCCGCTGCTCGACGACTATGTGGTTGCACTCGGCAACAAGGACGCGCTGGCGCGGGCAGGTCGACGCGGAACTCGTTTGCTGGGCATGCTGCGTGACGAGCTAACAAGCGCGCAGGGTATTTGGCTGGACCGCGGCAAGCCTATTGACGAGGCTGCTGCTCAATGGCTGGATGCCAAGCTTGGTTCCACCTTCCTACGCTTCGACATGGCTCTTCAACGCTGGCGTGACCTCTATGCCTCCACGCGCAGGCAGATCGACGAGGCGAGCGCGATCATGACCAACCCGGCTGCGCCCGAGAAAGAGCGCAAGATTGCCGAGCGTCGTCACCGCGAGGCGATGATTCAGCATAATCTGCTGCTGGAAACCAGCGGGGGCGGTCATTCGGATTTCGAGACCTACCGCTACCTGGCCAGTCAGGGCTTCCTGCCCGGTTACAACTTCCCGCGTCTTCCCCTCTCCGCATTCATACCCGGCCGTATGGGTGGGGTCGGCCGTGACAGCGTGCTATCTCGTCCGCGCTTTTTGGCTATCTCCGAGTTTGGACCGCTGAGCCTGATCTACCACGAAGGCAGTCAGTATCGGGTCAAGCGAGTGATTCTAGGTGTGCGCAATCAGGGCACCAACGAGGCTCGGATTGTTACCGAAGAGGCTCTGCTGTGTCCCGTCTGTGGCTATGGACATTTCCGCAATCAGCGGCACTACGAACAGTGCCTGTCGTGCCAGGCACCGCTGGCAGGCGGCAAGGTCATCAACAACCTGTTCCGTATTGAGAACGTCAGCACCCAACGGGTTACCCGTATCACATGTGATGAAGAAGAGCGCATGCGACAGGGCTACGAGGTGCGTACCACCCTGCAGTATCAGGAAGAAAATGGCGTGCCCAAAGTAGTCCGCAGCCTGATGCTGCAGGGTGATGCTCCGTTGCTCGACCTGCAATATGCTCCGGCCGCCACGGTGTGGCGCATGAATCTTGGCTGGCGCCGCCGTAAGGATACGGAGATCTACGGCTTCAAGATTGATCCGGTTAGCGGCTACTGGAGCAACGACGAGCAGGCGCCCAAGGAGGAAAACGAGAACGCCGAGATCGATAGAATCCAGGCTCAGCGTATCTCGCCCTTTGTCGAGGATCGTCGAAATGTCCTGGTGATAAAGCCTTCGATACCACTCGATGAAGGTGGCATGGCCACACTGCAGTACGCCCTTAAACGCGGTATTGAGGCTGAGTTCCAGCTTGAAGAAAGCGAGTTGATGGTCGAGCCGTTGCCTGGTCGCGACGAGCGCAACAGCATGCTGTTCTACGAATCGGCCGAAGGCGGTGCCGGGGTGCTCACTCGCTTGGCTACCGATCCGGCCGGACTACCGCGCGTCGCACGCCGGGCGCTGGAGATCATGCACTACCGGAGCCCGGACGACAGTTGGTCGGTCTCCATTCTGGAGAACGCAAGCGAGGAGTGCGACGCAGCCTGTTACCGCTGCCTACTCAGCTACTACAACCAGCCCGACCACAAACTGCTGGATCGCAAGCTCAATGAAGTCACTGACCTGCTCTGTGCCCTGGCTAGCGCCACCTTAGAAGTCGGTCACCTCGACGGCGAAGGGCAGGACCACATGGCCAACCTGCGTCAGCAGTCCGCTAGCAGCCTGGAACAGGCATGGCTGGATTTCATGGAGCAACATCAGTTGCGCAAGCCAGATCTTGCCCAGCATTACCTGGAGTCCCAGCAGACCCGGCCCGACTTTGTTTATCGGGAAGCGCTGGCACTGGTCTATATCGATGGCCCACACCATGAGCAGCCGGGTCAGCGCGCGTTCGATGAGCAGTTGAGCCGCAAGCTGGTAGACCACGGTTTTACCGTCATCCGCTTCACCCGTGATACCCATAGCTGGCCCGACGTCGTGCGCCGCTATCCGGACATTTTTGGAGATTTCCGCGCATGACCGCTTTTCAGGAGTTTCAACCCGGCAGCATCGTCAGCGCCCGCGGCCGTGAATGGATCGTACTGCCTGAGTCCGACGGCCCTCGTTTGCATTTGCGCTCATTGGGCGGCTCAGACGACGACGTGATTGTCATTCACGCACTGCTTGAACGAGAAGCACCTAAGCCGGCTACCTTCCCGTTGCCCGATGCTACGCAGGCGCAGCGCGGTACGCAGAATTCGGCGCTGCTTCTGCGTGATGCCTTGCTGCTTAAACTGCGTGCGGGTGCAGGCCCGTTCCGCGCGCTAGGTCGCATTAACGTCGAGCCCCGCGCGTACCAACTGGTTCCGCTGCTAATGGCGCTCAAGCAGGAAGTGATTCGCCTGCTGATCGCCGACGATGTAGGTATCGGTAAGACAATTGAGGCCGGGCTAATCGCCCGGGAAATGCTCGACCGTGGCGAGATCCAGCGCTTCACTGTACTTTGCCCGCCGCACCTCTGCGAGCAATGGCAGGAGGAGCTACAGCGCAAGTTCAATATACGCGCCGAGGTGGTCACCACGGGCACAGTCGAGCGTCTAGAACGAGGCCTGCAGACCTACACTTCGATCTTCACTGAATTCCCCTTCACCGTAGTTAGTCTTGACTACATTAAGTCAGACCGACGCCGCGACGAGTTCCAGAACGCGTGTCCAGAGCTGGTGATCGTCGACGAAGCGCATACCTGTGCCGAAGGCATTGGTCGCGGTAAACATCAACGCTATCGTCTGCTGCGCGCCTTGGCCGACAACCCCGAGCGTCACCTGTTGCTGCTCACCGCCACCCCCCACAGTGGCAACGAGGATGCCTACTACAATCTGCTCGGCCTGCTGAACAAGGCTTTTGTTGGTTTGAAAGATATCTCCCGCGTTGATCATCCGCTGTACAAACAGCTTGGCGATCACTTGGTCCAGCGCCGTCGGATCGATATCAGCGAATGGCAGGACAGCACGCGCTTTCCTCAACGCGAAACAGCAGAAAAGACGTACCAGCTCAGTGGTTCCTGGGGCGCACTATTCGGCGAAGTGCTCGATTATGCTCGCGAGTTGGTTCGTGAGGCGGAAGGTCTGGGTACCCTGCATCAGCGCCTCAATTGGTGGGCTGCTCTGGCTTTGCTGAGGTGTATCTCGTCCTCACCTGCAGCCGCCGTGCGCGCACTACAGACTCGACTAAAAGGAGCTGCTGGAGGTAGTGGATGTAACGATGCTGCCCAACTGGCGGAAATTGAGGCTATTGGCATCAACACCGTGCTGGATGGCTCCAACGATCGTGGGCTGTCCTCCGACGACATTGAGCCGGGGGCCGCGTTGGAGCAACATGCCGAGCGCCTGCGCAGCTTGATCGAAAAGGCAGGTCGCCTTGTCGATGACAAAGACCCAAAACTCCAGCAACTGATCGTCGAGGTCAGGGGGCTGGTCAAACAGGGCTTCAAACCGGTGGTCTTCTGCCGCTACATTGCTACCGCCCACTATGTGGCGAATGCCCTGCAGCCACTGTTCAAGGATCACGAAGTGCTTAGCATCACCGGCGAACTCAGCCCGGGCGAGCGCGAAGATAAGATTCATGCTCTGCGCGACATCGATAAGCCAGCCATTCTCATTGCCACCGACTGCCTGTCCGAGGGTATCAACCTACAGGACCTATTTGATGCTGTGGTGCACTACGACCTGTCGTGGAATCCGACTAGGCATGAGCAGCGCGAGGGCCGCGTCGACCGCTTTGGCCAACGTTCTGGCAAGGTGCGTGCGCTAATGCTCTACGGTGCCGATAACCCGGTAGATGGTGCAGTATTGAAGGTGATCCTACGTAAGGCAGAAAGCATTCGTAAGGCGCTTGGTATTTCTGTGCCTATGCCCGAGGACGAAACCCGCATCAGTCAGGCAATCTTGCAGACCGTACTGCTCACTCGTGAAGAGATGAAGTACAACCTCTCTTTGGATTTCGGTTTCGACAGCCAGCAGGCAATCGAGGATGACCTTGAGAGCAAGTGGCAGAATGCTCTAGACAAGGCGCGCCGCAATCAAACCATTTTCGCCCAGCGTGCTCTCAAACCAGACGATGTCATTCCGGAATTCACCCGCATGTCCGAAGTATTGGGCACCGAGGCTGACGTGCGCCGCTTCGTTACTGCCGCCTGCCAGGCGCTCAATGCGCCGCTGGGTCAGTACAAGCAGATCATGCGTCTGCCCTATGTCGAATTACCCGAGTCACTGCGTGACCGTTTGGCTCAGTCCGGTATCGATAGTTTGCGTAACATCGACTTCAGCTACCCGCCGGCTGGGGTGGCCGAGCACATCCACCGTACCCACCCGCTGGTGGCCGGATTGGCCGATCAGCTCGCCGAGGAGGCACTTAAAGGCGACAGCGACGCTGCAGCTAGTCGTTCCGGGGCCTGGTTCACCCAGGCGGTGACACTGCGAACCACTTTGCTGCTGGTTCGTTTGCGTACCCAACTGACGATGACTCGAGCGAGCCAACGCCGCGAACTGCTCGCCGAAGAGGCCATCGCCGTCGTTATTAGCGGTCAACAATCACCGCAAGTCATTACGCCAGCCCAGGTGCTGACGCTGATGCAGCGGCCGGTGAGCCGCAATATGGCCCCAGAGATGCGCCAGCGTCAGGTCGAACAAGCGTTGGAACAGGTGTCGGCTTGGCAGCCGGTGCTCGACGACATTGCCCGCCAGCGCGCCAATGAACTGCTCAAGGATCATCGTCGTGTGCGTGATGCTGCCAAGGCCAAAGGTACCTATGACGTGTATCCGCAACTGCCGGTCGATGTGGTCGGCCTTTACGTGCTGATGCCGGACGCGCAACTGGTCTGAAGCATCAAACGACAGCAATGAATTATCGCTTTCCGGCCAATGCCGGCAGACAAGAAACGGAAAATCACCCCCATGACCCGCACCATCCACCGCGAATTCGACAGCCTGCGTATCGAAGGCGGTATTTTCCCCGGCGAGTTCCTCAATACTGTGCGCGACCTCGAGCTCAAGGGGCAGGGCAGCACTGACTACGGCCTGCACCGCACGCTTAAACTGCGTGAGGAAATCAGTCGTTACTGGCGTATTGCCAAAGCTGAGTGGGAGGCCTTCAACGACGCACGTCAGCGTCAGGACATTGATCGTACTTCGCTGGCCGTAGAGCGCTTCCTGGTGCCACTGTTACAGCAGGCATTTGCCTTTACAGATTTGCAGGTCTGCCGCCAGCCACGCTACTTGGGGGAGCGGTGTTTTCCGCTCAGCCATGAGGCCGGCTATGTCGAACAGGATTCTGCCAGCTCTGGGTTTACCCTAGGAAACGGTGCAAGCGGTGAATCCCGCCGCATTGCGCATATTCCGCTAGTGCTGACAGGACCGGACTTCGATCTGGACAAAAGCCACCTCGCCTTTGGTGACGAGGCGCGCCGACGCTCGCCGCAGGGGCTGCTGCAGGAATACGTCAACGCCAGCGGCGAGGCGCTGTGGGGCATTGTTAGCAATGGGTTGGTGCTGCGTATCCTGCGCGACAACCCGTCGATGACTCGCCCGGCCTTTGTCGAGGTGGATCTTGCTCGTCTGTTCGAGGACGACCTCTACTCTGACTTTGTTGCCCTATGGCTGATCCTGCACGCCAGCCGCTTTCTTGCCCAAAATGGCAAGATCGCGCGGTGCTGGCTGGAACAGTGGCGCGAGCAGGCGGCGATTGAGGGAGAGCGGGCGCGTGATGACCTGCGCACCGGCGTGGAACAGGCGCTGCGGGCGTTGGGCGACGGCTTCGTCGCCCATCCGGCCAACCATGCGCTGCGCGAGGCTCTGTCGTGCGGCCGGCTCAGCCGTCATGCCTATTTTCACCAACTATTGCGGTTGGTCTACCGCATGCTGTTCCTGCTTACTGCCGAGGATCGTAAGATCCTCCATGACCCGGACACCGCCACGCCGGAGGCTCTCCGCCTTTATGATCAGGGCTACAGCCTGAACCTGCTGCGTGAGCGTGCCCGCAAGCGACGCTTCTACGACGATTATGATGACCTTTGGCAGGTGCTGACCACCACCTTTACCGCCCTGCGCGGCGGCCAGCCGCTGCTTGGCCTGCCGGCGCTAGGTGGGCTTTTTGCTGCGGAACAGTGCATTGATCTGGACACCGCGCAGCTTGGCAACAAAGCGTTGCTTACCGCCATCCGTGCCGTGACGTGGGTGCAGCGTAAGAACGGCGCCACCCGCATCAACTACCGCGACATGGACACCGAGGAGCTGGGCTCGGTCTATGAGTCTTTGTTGGAGCTTGAACCTCGTATCAACCCAGCTACATCGCCTTGGAGCTTTGGCTTTATCGGCGATGCTGAGGGCGAGAGTAATCAGGGCAACGCTCGCAAGACCAGCGGCTCCTACTACACCCCGGATAACTTGGTGCAGGAACTGATCCAGTCCGCGCTGCTGCCGGTGATCGAACATCGACTCAAGGCCAACCCCGAACAGCCGCGTGCCGCGCTGTTGTCGATTAAGGTATGCGACCCAGCCTGTGGCAGCGGCCATTTTCTGCTCGCCGCCGCCCGCCGTTTAGCCGCCAAGGTGGCCGAGCTGGATGCCCAAGGCGATCAGTACACTGAAGAGCAGTACCGCCACGCTCTGCGCGAGGTGGTACTGCACTGCATCTATGGGGTTGACCTCAACCCTCTGGCCATCGAGCTGTGCAAGACCGCGCTCTGGCTGGAAGCGCTGGAGCCGGGCAAGCCGCTGGGTTTTCTCGATGCGCACATTCAATGCGGTAACGCGTTGCTTGGCGTCATTGATCTCAAATCGCTGGAAAAGGGCATTTCGAAAGATGCCTTCAAGGCGCTTTCTGGCGATGACAAGGAAGTCTGCAAGCAGTTGAGCAAGCAAAACAAGGACGGCCTTAAAGCACTAGAAAAGGCTTTCGACCACAAACAAACTATCAGTCTGTCGTTGGAGTCAGCGGTAGGTTACAACGAG
Source organism: Pseudomonas sp. G1002 (assembly GCF_013385455.1). Taxonomy (NCBI): domain Bacteria; kingdom Pseudomonadati; phylum Pseudomonadota; class Gammaproteobacteria; order Pseudomonadales; family Pseudomonadaceae; genus Pseudomonas; species Pseudomonas sp. G1002. Next base: position 142,593 of record NZ_JACAPY010000006.1, on the reverse strand, counting down.
TTGCAAGCTCTCGACGCCTTACCGGACGATACCCTGGCGGATACGGCCGCTAAGGATCGGGCTTACCGTGCTTACCAGCAGCAAGCTCAGGGCAGCCGTTTGCTACACGCCGCCAACCTGCTGGTTGGTACCTTTCTGCTGGAGAAGACCGAGACCGCGCAGTCCAGTATCCCCACCAGCAAGACGCTGTATCTGGAGCTGTTTAGTGAGTCCCGCAGTGAGCAGCACGAGCAGCAGCTCAGTATAGCAACAGCGGCATGTGAGGAAGCACGAGTACTACATTGGCCGCTGGTCTTTCCTCAGATATTCGGCACTGGCGGTTTTGACTGTGTGCTAGGAAACCCACCTTGGGAGCGCATCAAGCTGCAGGAGGAGGAGTTTTTTGCCTCACGCAGTCAGATGGTCGCCAGCGCGGGGAATAAGGCCGAACGCAGCCAGCGGATTGATTGGTTGTCTCAGGGCCTAATGGCACAAAACCTTTATCCGGGCCAGGTATCAAGCTTTGAAACTCGCGAGGCCGAGCAGCGGTTATATCGCGAGTTTATCGTTGCCCGCCGTACTGCCGAGGCTGCCAGTGTATTTGCCCATGTGAAGGGCGAAGAAGGTGGGCGGTTCCCGCTCACCGGCGTTGGTGATGTGAACACCTACGCCCTGTTCTCCGAGACGATTCGCAACGTAATAGGCCCGATGGGGCGTGCCGGCTTTATCGTTCCATCTGGACTAGCTACCGATAACACCACTAAGGCGTTCTTCGGTGAGGTGATAGAGCAAAGGTCGCTGGAGAGCTTCTTCGAGTTCGAAAACGAAGGCTATTTCAAGGGCGCGGGTCAGGGGCACATGCTGCGCTTTGCACTGACAACGGTGCTGGGCTCCCAGCAAAAGACGAGCGAGACACATTTTCTGTTCCAGGGCAAGCAGCTTGAGGAGCTGCAGGACTCTGAGCGGGTGTTTACGCTGACAGCGGAGGAAATCTTCCAGGTCAACCCGAATACCCGTACTTGCCCGATCTTCCGTTCACGAATGGATGCTGAGATTACTCGCCGTGTATACGCCAGGGTGCCGGTACTTGTAAGGGAGGTCGGCACTGGTGAGCAGAATCCTTGGGGTATTCGCTTGGTTGCAATGTTTCATATGTCCAATGACAGCCACTTGTTCAAAAATCTGCATGAGCTAAAGCAATGTGGATTTGATTTTGAGCGCAATAACCTTGTCAATAGTGGTGAGCGATTTGTGCCCTTGTATGAGGCCAAGATGATTAATCACTATAACTACAGGTATAGTGATTTCAGTAGAGTTGATGGTCAAAGAGCTCATGTGCTTCCAAAGCTTGAGCTGGATGAATTGAATGATCCAGGTTATGAACCAATTCCTTTCTATTGGGTTCCACAGCGGGCGCTTGATGACAGTCTGAACGATAAGGGCTGGTCTAGGGACTGGATGTTGGGGTTTAGGGATGTCACTGATGCAAGGGCAAGTGCTCGATCATTTATCGGCGCGGTAATTCCAAGAGTTGCAGTCGGAAATAAATTTCCGTTAATTCTTTCTGACCAGTCACCCCCATATTTGGCACTGCTGCTGGCGAATTTAAGTGCGATCTGCTTTGATTTTGTTGTGAGACAAAAATTAGGCGGGCTCACTATGAATTTCTTCATCGTTAAGCAGCTGCCAGTATTGCCTCCCGAAAGCTATTCTAGAAGAGATTTAGATTTTATTGTTCCAAGGGTTCTCGAACTTACATATAACTCGGTCGGGCTGGAGTCGTGGGCACGAGACTTAGGGTATGAGGGTGGTTTTTTTGGCTTTGATCCAGATCGCCGACTGAAACTGCGCGCGGAGTTGGATGCCTACTATACAAAGCTTTATGGTCTTACCAGAAGGGATCTTCAATTCATACTGGATCCACAGTCTGTAAGCCCTGGCTACCCTGCAGAGACTTTTGCAGTGCTGCAACGTAGCGAAACCCGTGAGTTCGGCGAATATCGCACCCAGAGGCTGGTGTTGGAGGCTTGGGACAAGCTGGAACAGGGCGAGCTGGTTTAAGGAGCGAACATGCTGACCCATCTAAAACTGGATAACTTCAAAATCTGGCGATCTACCGGTGCCATGCGCTTGGCCCCGATTACCTTGTTGCTAGGTACCAACTCATCGGGCAAATCCAGCTTGATCCAAAGTCTGTTGCTGATCCGCCAAACGGTGAAAGGCGACGACGCCAACCTTGATTTGAACCTGGGCAATTCTGACGAAGGTGACTCCGTCACTCTGGGGCAATTCAAGGATTTGCTGTGCCGTCATGGCGGGGAGTCTGAAGCGATCAAGGCCAATGAGGTGGGGGTCGAGTTCAAGTGGAGCGAATCCGGTCAATCGGAAGATGCAACCATCTTTTCCGCACGCTACCGGCAAGGGCCGGGTGGCAGTGCCGAGTTGGATTATCTGCGCCTTGGCAAAGATGGTCAGGGCTTTTTCGTGGAGCGGCGCAGGCCGGGCATCTATCGCTTGCAGCTAGGTGCAGAGCATCGTCCGATAGGCCAGAGTCCGCATTTTCGGCCTCAGCGTTCCTTCGCTTTCGCACCTGCGGCGATAGCCTCGCTGGGCGCGCGAGGCGAATTGATCAAGAACATTGGTCCCACATTGCTGGATGAGCTGAGCAAGATCATCTATCTCGGCCCGGTACGCCGCTTGGCGCAACGCGATTACATCTGGGCAGGACGTATGCCGGCGACCATCGGTGATGATGGTGCCAAGGCGGTGGACGCATTGATTGCCAGCGGCTTGGCGATGCAGGCGGCGTGTAGACGCAAAAAAAAGGGCAGTGAGGTGATGACGCTCCCACCGGAAGCGCATCTGTTTCAACAGACCACCCATTGGCTAAAGGAGATGGGGCTCGCCGATGGCCTTTCCGTTCGTGCACTGGGCGGTTCGGCGCGTTATGAATTGCTGATCGAAAATCAAGGCAGCATCTCGAACCTCAGGGATGTAGGTGTTGGCGTATCGCAGGTTCTTCCAGTCATCGTGGGAGCGTTATTTGCCGAGCCTGGTCATATCGTGATCATCGAGGAGCCGGAGAGCCATCTGCATCCGTTGGCGCAGTCACTGTTAGCCGAACTGTTTACCCAGATTAGCCGTGAGCGCAACGTGCAGTTCATTGTCGAGACACACTCCGAGCACTTGTTCAGGCGTATGCAGACGCTTGCGGCAAAGCAGAAGATTAGTGCAGCAGCCCAAATGGCTATGTACTTCGTCGAGCGCGAAGGCAAGCTAGCGAGGTTGCGTGAGCTGGAGCTTGATGAGTTTGGACGGGTAAGGAATTGGCCTGAAGGTTTCTTCGGTGATGCGTTGGGTGAGACACGCGAACAGGCACGACTGATGTTTGAGCGTCAGAAAGGTGCCAAATTATGAAGGATTTGAAAGCGCGCTATGTAGTCGATACCAATGTGCTGATCGCAGCGAGTGCTGCTGATCCGGTACATCCCATTGATATTGACGCAACTCCTCGAGATCCGGCGCTGCGCTTGGTGGTCTGGACCTGGCTGGACAGCTTTCAGCAGAGCGACTCCCGGTTGGTTCTGGATGGGGAGGGCCAAATTTATGGGGAGTACAATCACAAGCTGGGTTTTAACGACTTCGGCATTCAGGTGGTGATGCACAAATGGAGCACCGCCGCCGTGGACAATGTGATAGTGGAATACGATGAAAGCGGTGGGGTCTTACCGCAATCCCTACAGGCCGTTGTGCATGATTTAGCAGACAGGAAAATGGTGGCTGCTGCTTTGGCTTCACATGTGGCGTTCGGGGAGGGATGTGTCGCTTTTGCTGGGGACACGGACTGGCATGACTGGGAAGGGGCGCTTCAGGCGCATCAGATACTGCTTGATCCCATCATTGAAGACTGGTCGCGGCAGAAACATGCAGAAAAGCAGGTGCGATGACTGAGTTCTTTCGTTTCCCCCACACACCACATCTTGTCTGGTTGGGTGCAGATAAGCCCCGCGACGACAAGGTGTTGGACGCAGCCGAGGTAAAGGCCCTGCTGGCGGGCAGCGTGGTGGTGGAGGAAAAGCTCGACGGGGCCAATCTGGGCCTCTCGTTGGCGGACGACGGCCAACTGTGCGCGCAAAACCGTGGCCAGTACCTACAAGAGCCGCATGCCGGGCAGTTTTCACGTCTGCCTAGCTGGCTGGCCCAGCATGGAAAAGCGATCCGCACGGTTTTACGCCCCGAAGTGCTGCTTTTCGGCGAGTGGTGTGCTGCTCGGCATTCACTGGATTACGGCACCCTGCCGGACTGGTTCCTGTTGTTCGATGTATATGACCGCCACGCCGGTAAGTTCTGGAGTTCCGCGCGGCGTAATACGCTGGCCGCGCAGGCTGGTTTGAAGATCGTGCCGCGGGTGTTTTCTGGGCGAACCAGTGTGAAGGCGCTAATTGAACAGGTACAGACCTCGCCTAGCCATTTTCGTAGCGGACCTTTGGAGGGGCTGGTTATCCGCCGCGAATCTGCCGACTGGTGCGAGGCACGCGCCAAGATTGTCCGCGCCGACTTTACTCAGGCCATTGAGCAGCATTGGCGTAAGCGTGCGATTGAGTGGAATCGGGTGGATTACAACGCGCAGTAGTACTTAACGTCAGGTGCGTCTGGTACCTGAATTCGCATTTGCTTTTACAGGGATCGTCATGTCGACTTTCAACCCTCATCACAATGCAGCACCCATCTTTACCGCCTTCGAGCAGTGGAAGCAAAACTGCCTGCTCGACGGTCAGGCGCTTTTTGCTGTTGGCCCGCGCTGGACCAGTGATCTGCTTGGTGAGCTGCATTTGCGTTTCATCGACAGCCCCGATGAGACCTCGGCGGTCTTCTTGGAGAAGCTTAAAGGGCAGTTGGTTGACGCGTCGCCAGAGGCTATCCAGCTGATGGCCGAGGTGCTCTGGGTGGTGATGTTGTTCCAAAGCAATGTAACGCCGACCAAGAAGCGCGAAAATATCAAGCATGTATGGAGTTGGTCGGGGAGCGATTTTCCGCTCAGTAATACGCTGATGACAGACGAAACCCTTGAGGGGCTAGGATCTGCAGGGCAGGGCTTTAATCGTTACCGGGCTGAAGAGCTGGCTTGGTTGATTCGAATGGTCAAGGCTTTTCATCAGTTACCGCGCGCTCAGCAAGAGGAGTATTTGAAGGAACCTTGGCACTTTGCTGAATGGTTGGATGCTCAGCCATGGGGCGGTGGCCGGCAGATGCGGCATATTCTGCTTCATTTGTTGTTCCCGGGGACATTTGAACGGATTGCCAGCCCTAATGACAAAGCGACCATCATATCTGCCTTCAAGACTTTGGCACTTCCTGAGGTGAAGGCATGGCCAGCGATTAAGCTCGACAGGGAGTTGCTGGAAATTCGGCAGGCCGAGGAGGCCGCCGCAGGTTGTGAAGTGGACTTTTATACAAGCCCTTGGGCAGATCGTTGGCGCCTGGCAAAGCCTGAAACTGAACAGCCGCCTTCGGGTAAACCATTTCTGGTCGAGGAACCGCGGAATCTGATCTTTTATGGCCCTCCTGGTACCGGTAAGACTCATAGCCTGAAAGCGCGCCTATCCAAGTATGAAGACAGTTCGAGCACGCTGACGGAGACCGAGTGGCTCCTTTCTAACTTAGTGGATGTGGTCTGGTGGCAGGTGATTTTCATGGCCCTTCACGCCCTGGGGGGCAAAGCGAAAGTTAGTCAGTTGATGGGCCATCGCTATTTTGTCGCTAAGGCGAAGTCTCGCAGTAGCAACAGCAACCTGCGCGCGACTTGCTGGGAGGCATTGCAGAGTCATACAGTTCTCGACTCAGCGACCGTTCAACGCGATACGGCAGCCCGGAGGGCTCCGTATGTGTTCGATAAGGACGAGGAAGGGAGATGGTTTCTTGCAGGGGACTGGAAGGAGAGTTGCGCTGAGTGGATCGAGCATTCGGAGCTGATCAAGAAAGGCCCGAAGTCGTCCAATCAGCATTTGGTTAAGCGCTACGAGTTCGTCACTTTCCATCAGTCCTATAGCTACGAAGATTTCATTGAGGGTATACGTCCTGAACCGTCCGCTGACGGTCAGGGTGTTATTTATGCAGTGAAGCCAGGCGTGTTCAAGCGGCTGTGTGAACGGGCCAGGCTGAATCCGCAGCATCGCTATGCCATCTTCATCGACGAGATCAACCGCGGCAATGTGGCGAAGATCCTGGGTGAGCTGATCACGCTAATTGAGGTGGACAAGCGCGCCCACTATGACATCGAAGGCCGACTGTTGGATGGCATGGAGCTGACTCTGCCTTACTCCGGGGAGCATTTCGGAGTACCACGCAACCTAGATATCTACGGCAGCATGAATACGGCGGACCGTTCGATTGCGCTACTGGATGCGGCCTTGCGTCGACGCTTCCAATTCCGTGAGCTGATGCCTGATTCGCTGGTGATTTCAGGGGCACAGGGGGATGGGTATATCCCGGATGGCGAGGGTGGTGTGCTGAACCTGCGCGCGTTGTTGGATACGCTGAACCGTCGTATCGCTTATTTGCTGCACCGGGATCAAACAATCGGTCATGCCTTCCTTACTCGAGTGAGCGACATGGAAGGGTTGCGCAGTGTGCTGTGCCGCGAAGTCATTCCGCTATTGCAAGAAGTCTTCTACAACGACTGGCAGCGCATTCGGCTGATATTCGGGGATGTAAAGGCTCCGCTTGAAATGCAGATCGTCCGCGAATTCAGTGACTTGGCGAGCGATATCTTCGGCGCGCTGGAGGATGACCTTCCCGAGTCGCAGCGCTACGAGGTGTGTTCACCAGGTGAGATCAGTCCAGAGGCCATCCGAAAGATCTATGAGCTCCTGGCATGACGTTATTGCAGGTTCTCGAGCACGAGTGGCTACCCATTCGAGCCGGAGGCGGTCAGTCTCTGAGCTTGCAACAAGCGGTATTGCTCGAACAGCTTGCTGCTTCCTTGCCAGCCAAGGCGCTTGAGTGGCGGCGGACAGCGGTGAAATTCACCCAGTTTTGCGGGGTGATCCAGCTCGGTGAGCTGATCATCGAGGTACTACCGAAGATCGCTCGCCACGAGCGTGACGCGCAGTTGTGCCGGCAGATTCTAGTACGCCTGCTGCAGCTAACCGGTTCGTTGTCGCCGCCCAGTATCGGAGAGGCTTCACTGGGCCAACAAAGACATGCTCTGTTGGATGTGTTCATTGAACACTTTCGCGGCATGATCGCTCAGCAGATGCAGCTCGGACTGATTCGTCGATATGTGCCGAGACAAGATGAGCTCAGCACCGTACGCGGACGAATTGATTTGGTCAGGCAGGTGCGGCTGAATGCCTTCACACCGCAGCGAGTACATTGCCGTTTTGATGAGTTCGATATCGACACCCCATACAACCAGGTGCTACGCCATGTGCTAGGTCTGCTGTTGCGGCGCACCCAGCATCCCGGTATCAAGCGTGGCATCAATGAGCTGCTGATACACCTTGCGGCGGTTTCGGATCGCAATTTTACGTCTGAGGCAGTTGAGGGGCTGGCGTTCGATCGGCTCAATCAGCGTTGGCAGCCCGTATTCCAGCGTTGTGGGGACTTTCTACGTGCACTGCACCCTAATGTGACTGCCGGCGGTATGCCGGCGCTGGCCCTGCTGTTCGATATGAACCGTTTGTTTGAAGGCTATGTTACCTGGCGGATGCGCCGCACCTTCAAGGATTATCACATCCAGGCTCAGGGGCCACGTCGCCATCTTGCGGTCAATGAGGTAGGGCGTGAGGTGTTCCAATTGCGCCCAGATATCTCGGTGCTCCATGGAACGCAGGTGGTCGCTATTGCAGATGCCAAGTGGAAAATCCTTAATCTCAAAGAGCGCAAGCTGGGTATTTCATCAGCCGACCTGTATCAGTTGGTCAGCTACGCCCAGCGTTACCAATGTCAGCGGCTGGCGCTGATCTATCCGGCGATGGAAGGCGTCAGTCCAGGGGTGCGTGACAAGCTATCGATCCAAGGCACGGATGTGCAACTGGTGGTCTGCAGCGTTGATTTGGCTGGGGTACTTACTAGGCGCGATGCTGTTTTCGAGTGCTTGCATGGGTGGTTAGCAGAAGGCTGGAGTGACGCGGTTGGCGCTGCTGTTCAATGAAGGTCTTTCATCGTGCCCACCTGTAGGCATAAAGCTGGCGAGAGCCATGACGATGGCTTGGTCCGTGGGTTGAGCGTTTTGAGTCCGGTGTATAGTGCGCTGAGGTTTTTTAATCTGTCCTCAGAGAGCGAGCAGCGTGAGTTTTTAGCAGTGAACACAATCGCGGTAACCTGGCCTTTGATTCGCGGCTTGACTGGGTTGAACACACCCGATATGAGAAGGGCACTGGTCGTGGCAGTTGGTTCCAATGCGCTCGCTGTGAAGTCTGGTTCCATGCAACGCATTCGAGGCAGCTATTCAATATCTGCATGACTATATCCATTGCGCGATGCGTACCTGGTCAAAGATGGGCATGCGGATTATGAGTTGGGATAATGAGCCAAGTGCAAACTGTGTAAACACGCAAGGCGTGTTTACTGACCCCTTACTTTCTAGCCTCTTACTGACCCATTCAACAACGTCCTGCAGCCTTAAGTTTTATGAGCCGCCTCAGGCTTGGGCATAAACTTACGTTCTCACATCCGATCAGCCCTTGAAGCCAGTCGAATTGGTTTTCTCGAACTTGCATTCTGGCGTTTTTCAACGCCTGAAGCGTTGCCTTAGCTAGCGCTTCATCTCCGAGTGAAATCCGCACAGGTTCATAGGCGAGAATATCCACCGTCGTAATCAGGCGTAGATTTTCAAAGCGTTCAGAGGAGATCTTGGTTGCTTTCTTTTCATCAATACCAGCAGTGAAACCGTTGCAATGTGCAAGCGCGAGTGTCGCGGCTTCTCCGTCTCCGAGCGAGGCCGCCGTGGATCCGGATACCAAGTCGAAGAAGTGCTCTAATGCAATGCCAGAAAGCTCTTCTCTCTTTAAAATTTGATTATGGATCAGCTCCAAAAGCTGTTTCGGCTCAGGCCGGCCGTTTACTGCTCCTTGCTCAATCTCCCGTATTACATTGTCGGTGACGACAATAGGAGCCGGAACTGCTTGCAGGATTGCGCTTGCATAGCCGGTCGCCAGCAAGTTTATGATGACACTGGCGTCGAGAACGAGAATGCTATCTCGATCAGTGAGACAGCTTGAAAAGGTCATCAACCTCATCCTCTTCTGCCTCATCAAGCAACTCGCGTACTTTCGCCCTATCTAGCTTAAGCAAATCCGACATTTGCCCTTCGCTGATTAGATCCTTTTTCCAGGCATCGATAGCTAACAAAAAAAGCCTAGTTGATTGCGCGCCTTCCATCGGCGCGGAATCGTGAGCTATCGTACCTAGTACCTGCTGGGCTTGGTCGTCGGTTATACCGCCATTATCCATGAACCAATCCCACGTTCCCTTTTTCGTCAGGTCCAATTCTTCAAGCCTCATCACCATTGCCTGGCGTGAAATGCCAAAGAAACTAGCGAGCAGGATGATGTGCCGACGAGTGAGGTGGGTTGATCCAATGGTCACTTCCTTGAACTTTTCCATGACAGTGCGGGCAGGCGTCAGAAAAGCACTACCGAAAGCATTCGCGTAACGTTCTTCACGCGAGTTCTCATATTTTTCGGCTTGATAGATCTCGGGCTGACGCCGCGTCGCTATAAAGTGCCCGAGCTCGTGGGCGCCAGTCTGGGTTTGACGGTCCTTCCGATGTACTGCATTTATTAGCATACAGGCGCCAACGGCGTCGTCATAGGCAAATAGCCCAGACACTTTCGATTCAAGTCTCCGGCTATAGACACGAATTCCAAGTTGCATCTCTATGAGTGAAAACAGATCTTGGATGGGGCTTTCGCCGAGCCCTAGCCAGCTTCGGAGGCTATGTGCATCGTGCTCTGCTTGTTTGCGTACATCGCCTGGTAAGATGCTTTTTTCGGTCGGATAATTCGAGGTTTTCCGAACACCTAAAATGTTCTCAAGTTCCACTTCCGCCCTGACGAGATCATTCAGCATCCGAGCAGCTTGGTCGATGCCTGCATCACCAGTGTCTGGGAGTGAGCGGAAGCGAGGTACAAGGTCCACATGGACCGCTTCTCGGCGTAGCAACGAGTTAGCAGATACTCCATAACAGCGGCTAAGCATCTGGATCTCGTCAAGCTTTGCAGAGCGCTGTCCTTTTTCAATGGCCACAAGAGTGGTTCGAGCAAAGCCAACTGCTTTGGCCGCTGCGTCTTGGGTCATGGCCGCGGTTTCGCGAGCGACCTTCAGTCGTTCACCCAGTTCAGCTGGGTTCAGTTCAAAGTTTGGTTTGGTCATGATGCGCCATTTATCCACTTCCTCACGAACGACTCTGATCTCATATCGCTCGTGAACGCTGACCATTCCTTGGCATGTTGCTGCAAGAGCCTGTCAAGGTTCTGCGCCACGGCATGTGGCGACTCGGCCAGAGCTCGAGCCAGTTCGCTCGTTCTGCGGCGTTTGATCAGTTCGTACTGCGAAGATTCCCGAATCGAAGAAAGGTGTTCGAAATGAAGCACCCCTGCGATAGCGTATTGTCGCAAGGCTTTAGTACAACTGGTGAATTCTTTTGCTGCGCCTGTTTCCCAGGTCGGGCTGTCTAGGGATTCCCATACATAATTCGTTGGTGGCTCCTCTAATCCTGCAGCGTGGACGCTAAGGCGGCGAAGCATACACGCGGCGCATATACCGCACTGCCTTCTTGCGCCTGAAACGGCTACCTGTCGGGATTGCTGCCAGCACGACCTGGTCGTTATCCAATTCGCGTGAGGGCCGCAGGTTTCCACAAACTCACGCAGGGTCTCGCCTTTCGTCATCCAAAGCCTGGGGAAGGTGTACTGGAATCGATAACCAAGAAGGGCTTCGATAAAGCGTTCCATAAGCTTGGTGAACGCGGGGTGATTTCGATAGTCCTCATACCCATGTGCAACAGGAAGGAGCACAGGTGCAAGGGCACCTTGTCCGCTTTCGGGGATGATGGCCATTGGAGCATCAATTAGATACGCCGCAATTGCGGATATGATGCTGAACTTGAACCCGCGGCTGCGCGCACTTCTCTCGGCGCTTCTTGCGTCATCAAGTTTGACTGAATATGGGATGGCCGTGAACGGAATCCTTTGTCGCTCCCTCTTTGAAATATCATGTTGTTTGCTCCCTATTCGTAGACGAATCAGGCGTTTGCCTAGGCGCTTGCTCTCAAGTTCAGAGACCGCACGGGAGTCCATTCCGTCACTGAAAGCAATGACCGCCTCTGCATCGGAAGGAAAAGATATTTGGCCTTGTGGCGGTCTCTGTGCGGCTTGCTTTCGAGATCGAAAGTTGAAATTCCAGTCGTCGCCGGTCAGGAGGTTCAGCGCGTTGACGAGCGCTCGATCTACCTTGTTACTCGACCACCGTTCAACGTCGTGTACTGGAACATGCACGATGAACCGCCTGCCCCAGCTCATGGTGCTGCGGACAAGGATGCGATCACAGAACTCGACCGCAGCGGCTATGAGTAGTGCGTCATACGTTACGGGCTCCCATTTGTCATGGGATGAGAAGGATGCGAGAGCCTCAAGATTGAACTCGATGTTCTTCTCGATGTAACACGGGACCACACCGTTTCTTTTGCGGGCGCCAGGTTCAAGTATATCTACAGCTATTTCCTTAGGCGGCAAGGTGTTCATCACAACGATACCCCGTCATCAAGACCTTCCATCTTCCTAGAGGGGAGGATTCGATTGGGCTCTGGGCCCACAAGATCCAGACCGAGTTGGGTGCTCGATAGAGTAGAAATGGCATTCTGGAGTCTCTTACTCACGTGCTCTGCTCTGTGCTCATTCGAGTCGCGAAGGTAGTGTTCTTCGATCGACCGGATGTTTGCGTGGCAGCGGTCTTTAGCGGCAAGGCCTACCGCTTCATGGAATGCTTCAATTCCAAATTTGCCTTCATGGATGAGGGTGATGCTCCATTCCACAAGATTCGTTCCAAAAACGGAGGCTGCTGCTAGAGCTTTCGCATTTTCAAGTTGATCCAGCGCAAGTTCCGGCATTTCCAGGGAGTTATCACAACCGGTAAAGACTGCTTTCAGGGCTTCCATCAGATGCCACGAGACCTCCATTTTGAAGTCACTGGCCACTGCGTACGCCGTAGCCTCAGCTATCTGGGAGGCATCGTAGGTATCTTGGTCCGCACGCTTTGCCAGTTCTTTCCATGGCTTTCGCAGCTTCAAGCTTCTATGTGGCCCATCGCTCATTTCGTCCAGCCCCCAGTGAATACCGGTTTTGACATTGTCAGATAATACATTTAAAAATCTGACAATGTCAAAGGCACGATTAGGGAGGACAAAGTGTCATTTATGCTCGGGGCGTACGGATCTGTCGGTAGCCTTCAAAACAAAACCAATCTGAGTCTCTAAGCCCTTCGTACAGAGCGGTTTTCCAAGAGTTAGCGTCGCGGGCGTGTCGGGACCGAAATTGGCCATCAAGATGCTGGCGAACCCCATCGGGACCCGAGCTGGCCCCAACATCTTCAAGCGAATACGAGATGTCCGCCATTTCACTGGCTGCTTGTGCACCGTAAAGCTCGCCGAGGCCCATAAGTCGAAAATGATGATGCACGCGTTTTGTGAGCACTTCACTCCATGTCCCCGCAGGACGTACGGCAAAGGATATCGTTGGTGGCGAAGATGCCCGAACTTCAACAACGAGCCAGCGCTCATTGCCTAGGTTGTCATAGTAAGGATGTAGGGTTTGATCCTCGGCTCTCGTGGCAACCCCCGCAAGCTTGCGTTTGTTGCAGTCTGAGCAAGCAGGGACAAGGTTGGCCGGTGTCAAATTGAGCTTGGGGTGGCGAGTTTGAGGCAAGTAATGGTCAACCGTGGCGACGGTCCTCTGAGCACACAATGGACAAATGCCGAACTCAGGAGCCATTCTGATCTGCTCATAAAGTGATCTTGACGGTGACCCTTTCCGGGCAAAGTGCGACTTGTAGATTATTCCCATCAAGTCTGCATTGAGCTGTGGGGTCACTGTGTCGCTTTCGACTATTTCAAACAGTTGGCCGGCTAAACCAAGCTCTAGATACTCGACCTCCGAGGCTTGAATAACAGGTAATGCATCCCTGAGTGCTTGAGCTCTGTCGGGGATGGAGATGCCGGCGGCACAGGTCTCTACCGTCAAAGTGGCGTTGAACGCAGGTGGATCTAGACGTTTCACGGCACGTCCCTATGAATGGTGAGGCTTCGCGCAAGCGCTCGTGCTTCGGCTCCTAACTGCCCTCTAAAATGGCTTTCGACTGCTTCAAACGTTTGTCCAGGTCTGCGAGCTACCTCCGCGATAAGCTGATGGAAGCCTGAGTCCGTTACCTCTAAACCGAATACTTCTCGAGTCAAGACACCAACGCTTTCCCCAAAAGTCTCTATGGATGGGCGTTCAACGGCTGAATGAGTGCGGGTTCGCCTTAGCATCCAAACGCAGCTACGCGGGACTTCTTGCAGTACCACTGGAGAGTGTGTCGAGATCAGGGCGACCCCATTCCGTGCGACGAGGAGATCGGCCACTGCTCGAACAAACGCGGATAACAAAGGAGGGTGTAGGTGCCCTTCGGGTTCATCCAGCACCACCAGCGTGCCTTCATCAACGAGCTCGACGAGTCGAGTGGTTGTAAGTAAAACTATCGCGTGCCCCGAACTTAGGAGCCTAAAAAAGCGGCTAGCACGGTCTCGCCAATCGTCACTAGGTTCGATGAGTTGTTCAACTGTATTTTCGGCAAAGAGCGGGTCGGTGGCTAGGCTTGCCACGGCGCGAAGCCAGCGTGCTCGCCGAGGTTCACTTTGGCATCTTTCTAGGCTCAGGACGAAGTCGTTTGCTAATTCCTGAGTGCTTTTGAGATGTTCAACAATTTGCCCATCCACTTCTCTTTGCGATCTTAAGCCGACGAATACAGCGGTGGTCCGCATAGTGGCTGGCGGCGGTAATTCGAAGCTATCGAAAGCACTGAACGATACGGAGACCAGCCCGGAGAATGTCCAGTCGTCGTGATTTGCTCCCAGCCGACGTAACACTCCTCGTGGTGCGGATTCGCTATCTCGCTCTAACAGAGTATTAATGATGCCTTGAACGCAACGGGTTTTACCTACTCCGTTTCTACCCACCAGCACGTGCAGATTTGTTGGAGGTTCAGCGTTAGGAATTACCTGGAATTGCATAGTTGGTGGCGGCGGAGATAGAACACCGCCATCGATAGGTGGAGGTGGTGGGGGAAGAGTGTATTCGAACTCGAATCGAGTCAGGACTGCGTTGCCGTGCGCAAGACGGTTCAGGCGATTGCGCACATTCGGCTCTGTCAGCGACCGGAGCAAGGACTCGCCCATCACCTCTTCGTGGTGGTGCCTATTAAAGATTTGGAGGTCAAAGGCGCAATCACATAGCCCTTGGAGAATAACTGAGCCGAATCCTTGGGGGAGCGATGCAAGGGTTGCGTAGTAGTCCTCGTCTTGGCCAAGTGAGAAGAACTGCGCTGGATCAAGGGCGACAAAATTTTCCGGGAGATCCGGAGTTCGTGTCCCTGGCGGAGGATCCGACCCCCTCGGCGCAGGGAGAAGGCCTGCTTGACCAATTTTGACGGATCCTGGCATATGCCGAACACCGGCAGCGTCAAAAACGATGATCCTAAACGTCGTGCGGAATTTGAACCAGTCATCCCAGTAATCCACCAAAAGAAATACTTGGGAGTTCGCTTGAGGTGGGATCCGCTGCGCTGAATCAATGACCGTAAACATCTTTACCCAACCTTATGTCGATGGTTTGAGCCTGACAATCAAATGAGTCGTTTTTCCAACCGTATTCTTGGCGCGGCTAAGGAGCCCTTCGAATTGCTGTGATTAGTTGGGACTCATGCGAGTCAAACATCAGGTGAGCCTGTGCTTTTGCACGTGTCACGCCAACGTAGATCAAACTTGCGGCTTCCGCCAGTTGCTTACCGGTCCTATTTCAGGAGCTTGGAAATACGCCGTTCTCCACGCCCATCATGATAGCGGCCCGAAACCCTACCCCTTCGAGCTGTGGAGCATCATTAGGTTGATCTGGTCGGGATTTTTAGCCTGATTGCCGAAGATATCTGCCTTGAAATCTTGCAGCGTATTCCCTTGGATTACTGCGTCGAAGATTCGCGAGAGTATCGATCTCGTCGGCCAGGCCCCGCTCGCTGGTGGTGAGATCCTGCGCCAGCTATCGCACTGATACCGCTTTTAACCTCGTAGCTCCCTGGGTGGCCGACATAGACAAACTACCCATACCTGCTCGGTGAATATGCTCACTCCACCATTTCATCATTGGTCTTCTGCGTTCAATGTAATCCGCACGATTGTAGGCGCTACGCACCTCATCTTTGTCCACGTGCGCAAGTGCGACCTCGATCAGCTCGGGGTCCCATCCCTGTTCGTTCAGGATGGTACTGGCCATGGAGCGCATGCCATGGCTCACCAAGCGCCCTTCAAAGCCCATCCGTTTCAGGGCCATGTTTGCCGTCTGGCTATTGCAGTGAGTTCGTGGGTCTCTGTCGGCTGGGAACACGTACTCTCTGTGTCCGCTGTAGGGCTTGATCGTCTCTATCAGAGCAAGTGCGTGTTCGGTCAGCGGTATGACGTGAGCGCGTCGCTTCTTCATACGTTCCGCCGGGATCGTCCAGATTTTCTTGTCGAGGTCGATGTCAGCCCAGGACGTCGTGGCGGCTTCCGCAGGGCGGGTCATGGTGTGGAGTTGCCATTCGATCAGGCAGCGGGTTGTTCTCTTTATGCTCGCATTGGCGATGGCGACCATTAACTCTGGCAGCTCTTCCGGGCGGAGGGCTGCCATGTTCTGCTTTTTCGGCTTCTTGAAAACGGCCCGAATGCCGCTGAGCGGATTGGCAAAGATCATTCCCGAGTTCACACCGTAGGTCATGATCTCGTTGAGTCGTTGGGTCAGTCGCTTCACTGTCTCCAGGCTGCCTTTGGTTTCCAAAGGGCGCAGCAGCTCGATGACCCTCGGGGCATTGATTTGCGAGATAGGTGTTGTTCCCAGCGATGGAAAGACATGCAGCGTAAGCGAGCGCCAGATGTCCTCGGCATACGCCTGAGTGACCGAATCTTTTTTCAGTTCAAACCAGGCAGATGCCACGTTCTCGAACGTGTGCTCGGTTGCCTGCCTTTTTGTCTGCTCCAACTCGCTACGTTGTTCTTTCGGATCGATGCCCTGGGCGAGAAGCTCTCTGGCTTCGACCGTCTTCTTCCTGGCTTGCGCGAGTGAGAGCTCTGGATAGGTGCCGAGGCCCATATTGATGCGGTTCTTGGTGATCGGCTGCCGATAGTTGAAATTCCAGAGCGTCGAACCATTGATCCTCACGCGCAGCTGCAAACCGTCTCCATCGCTGAGGACGTAGTCTTTGTCTTTCGGCTTTACCGCTTTGAGCTGGCGGTCAGAGAGGCGGGTGGCTTGGGCGCACATGAGGTGTTCCATGACATCAATTGGTATTCCAAAAATTACCACTGAAGGGCTTGGAATACCATCTGGAATACCCGATGTCGTGGATTGTGCCGGACGTCCATGGACGCTAATAGACCCTAAAGCCTTGATTTTGCTGGATTTCAGGCACAAAAAAAGACGTCCGTGGACGTCTTTAGATGTTGAAATGGTGGAGCCGGGGGGATTTGAACCCGCATCCAGCCCCCTAGCTACGGGGCTCTCAGCGCTCGAGCTGCCATTTTGCTGTCATTAACTTCATGGAAGGAGAAAGTCTAGGTTTCGAGAAAACGACTAACGGTAGCGTTTTGATAGCTATAATTTCATTGATTGGTTGAAGGCTCATTCGTCCGTCTATAGAATCGCGCCTCAATTTTGCCGTTGGTTGATAAAGCAGTGGATGCTCAAGAAGAACCTCAAGCAGCCGACAACGTAGAAGCGGTCGGTAACCCGGAAAAGTTAGAGCTAATGCTCCTTGACGAAATTTCGGTTGCCAGCGTGGCACCAATTTTAGAAGCTTTGGCCGCAGCTACGCTTGGACAGAAAATTGAGCTACATTTACGTCACAACGGTGGTGGTGACGTTGATCAGATGATTGACCTGATCCACAATCTTCACGAGACAAAAGCTACTGTTGAGATTACCTTCAGCAGATACGTAATGAGCGCAGCCGCTACCATATGGTTGTGGTTTCGTGTTTGGCCTACTGTTAGGGTGCAGTCGCTACCGCCCAAAAAGCCTGGTGTGGTCATGTACCACCGACCGCGGCTTTGTGACGGCTTGTACGTTTGCTTTACAGATGAGATGGACGATGGGCATGTTTTAAAGGCTCATTTCGAGAAAAAATTCACACTCTTCGATCTTCTGTTCGAAGAAATGTATTTACGGATGCTTGCTTCTGGGAACGAAGGCCTGCCGGCGCCAGTCCCAGATGAAGCAAAGATCCATGAGCAGAATGGTCTGTCCTACCGCCATGCGATTTACAGGATGCGAGATTCGTATTACGGGAACCAAGACTGCTTGATTCCCGTCTAAGAAATACAACGGAGTGGAGAGATGAAAATGCTGGGGAACTCGTTGCGTAATCTCAGGCCCGCTACGGCCGATGAGCGAAAAGCCAATCAAGAGAAGGCTGCTAAAGTGCTTGCGGGCTATAAGCAAGCCTCTCGAGAGATTCATGAGATCTGCACTGCCCGAGGCCTAGTTGAGCCTTTAGTGATAGCCTAAGCCTTTCACTTCAAAAAAACCCCTCTAATTGAGGGGTTTTCTGTTTCTACACGATGTGTTTTTTGGCGACTGAGGGCGCCCACATTTTCTCCGCTTTTCCCCCCGCCACCGCATCCGAGCTGGGCATCCATCGTCCATACACCCTGGCTATCATGGTCCAATCGGTGTGTCCCATTTGCTTGGCAACCCACATCGGATGCTCGCCGGCTGATAGCATCATCGACGCATAGGTGTGCCTAGTCTGGTACGGCCGGCGGTAGCGGACACCCGCCTTCTTCATTGCTGGCACCCACATAGTTTTCCGGATCGGCCCGTCGCCCGCCCAGCGCTCAAGGGTGCGTGGATTCTGGAAAACTTCGGTGTCAGCCAGGAACGTGAGTGCCTTTTGTGCTTTCAACGCCTCCAGCGCAGGTCGGAGCAGCTTCACGCTTCGGCGTCCGGCGGCTGTCTTCGTAGTCTCCGCCTTCCCCTTGCTTGCCTGGGTCATCGCTCGGCTGACCATCACTTCCTCGCGCAGCCAGTCGATATCGCCCCAGTCCAGAGCCACGAGCTCGCTGGTGCGAAGGCCGGTCCAGAGGGCGAACTGCATCATGTTGCGGGCCTGGCCGGAGAGGGCGCCCAGCACTGCCTGCTGCTCCTCCGGGCTGAATGGATCGACATCATCCTCTTTCGGCGGTGCGGCCTTGCGCGAATAGGTCCAGCCGGCGAGCGGGTTCAGCTCGATCAGCTCCTCCTCAGCGGCGTCGTTCAACGCGGAGCGCAGGCAGCTCTGGATATTGCTGAGCGTCTTATTGCTCACCTCCAGGGTGTCGAGCCAGTCGCGGACCGCCTTCCGCTTAAGGTCCACCAACATCGTGTCGCCCAGGGCCGGGATCAGGCGCAGCGTGACCAGCTTCCTGTATCCGTCGAAGGTGCTGCTGGCGACGTGCTTTTCCTTGGCGGCCAGCCACCTGGTCAAGAAACCATTGACCGTCTCGCGGGATGCCTCGGGCGCAAATTTCGTCGCGCGCGCAGATCCTGGAAACGTCACCGAGTAGTCAAAGGTGCCGATCGATATCGCGTGCTCGATAGCGGCCTTGTGCAGCTCAGCCTTCTTCAGGTTAGTGGCGGTGGGCTTGAGCGTGATCCGCTCGCGGCACCTGGCCCCCCGATACATGAACGTGATTTCGATACTCGAATCGGAGACCGCCCGAACTCCCCTCCCGCCTCTACCCATGACTCATATCCCTCTACATCGAGAAGCGTCCGGCCATCCGGCGCCTTGATCCATATCTCACCGAGCCGCCAGATGCCGTCACGGATCTTCGAGCGGATCGCGTCCTCTGTATAGCCAGACTCGCTGGCAAATTTCCTTACGGTTACGTAGCGCATAGCTTCACCGCACTTTTCCCCTTCGCGCGCGCCGCGCACGCCCAAATGGCTTATGAATGGGATGACACACATCAAGAAAGCCGTCCTTTTCAGGGTGTGGCTTTGACAAAGGCTTATTTTTTGTATAGGTATTTATTAAGCGTAGGACTTCCCTTGCGCTGCTGATCAAGGACAGGTGAGCATGAAGAAGCGTGGAAGCACATTTTGGGAGTGGGCAGATAAAGATCTTCATCACCGCAGTCACGATGAAGAGCTTAGCGACGGTACCTCCATAGACGTTCAGGTGAGGCTTGATCGTAACGGCATAACCCAGCTCTTTATCGGTGTTTACCGTGGTGATGGTGTAGCGATCCTTGAGGAATTCTTCCCTAGTCGCTCCCATGAAACGATGACTAAAGCCCTTGTCTGGGGAGCTGAACGGGCTCGAGTCTTTGCGACCACTGGCGGGCTTTTGCCTGATCTGGTCCAAGACATCCAGTCCCGAAGCGGCCAACCCAAATTCAAGTGAGCAATCAAATTTGAAGCAATCTGCGAGCACCCGGCGCGCGTCGATGCCGCACGATGCCGACATGGCGTAGATCTGACCGAAGGTGGTCTCCCGGCGCTGCAGGGCGTTGAACAACTCGATCAGGCGCTGGCCCTTGGTACCGTTTCGACGGTTCATAGCTGTAACCCCTTTTTCTGCGGGAGCGGGGTGGTGATCAATTGCCCTTTTTCACCCTCGGTATTTGCCAGAGAGGCCCGTGCCGCCTGACCTTCGTCGGTGGTGGTGTTGGCGGGTGTCTGTAGGAGCGAACTATCCGGCAAGCAACTGATGCCGGTGTTGTTCAAGATCCAGCAGGTGACGCCGCGCACGCTGTCGTGCTGCACATCGATAAGCTGCTCGCTGGCTGTGGCACTGCCAGCGAGCAGCAGCAGGATCATGGTGGCCATGGTTTTCATGGGCGTTCCTCCCAATCCCAGTTCAGTTTTGAATTGACCGGCGGATAGCACTGAAGCGTGTGCAGGTCGATCAGCGTAAAGTGGCCACCCATCCAGGCGCCAGTGTCGATGTGGTAGACGTTGCCGAGGATGGCCGGCTGGCGCACCGGGGTGTGCCCGACGATGATCGCCCGCACACCGCTGACGCCCTCGTGATTCTCGTCCGTCATTCGGCTGCGGGACCACTGGCAAACCGCTTCAACGTTCAGCAGGCCGGGCATCTGTCCTGTAAGTGCGTCACGGAGCATCGACCAGGCAGGGAAGGGGCAGTCAGCGTGCACGATCCCGACCAGGCCTTCCGGCGTCTCGACCTCGAGCGCTATGGGAAGGTCCGCCAGCAGGGCGGCATAGCAGCCACGCTCGACAGACGGAAGACCCAGCATCCAAGCGCCGCCGTTGGCGACGTGGAGGTTGCCGGCGCGGCCATCAGGATCGAAGTGATAGGCGTCGTAGACCATTGCTTCATGGTTGCCCTGTACAGCGAAGAACCACGGCTTGGCCAGCCATGTATCGACATCAGCAGATTCAGGCCCACGGTCGACCAGATCGCCCACGCTGAACAATCGATCCACTTTTGGCTCGAATGAAACTGCATCCAGCGCCGCCTGGAGTTTGGTGAAGTGCCCGTGCACATCACCGACCGCGAAGTCCCGCCCGGCGGTGTTAAGTTCGAATCGCCTGAACTTGTTCATGCGCGAGCCTCCCCGGCGATTTGGGCCAGGCGGGCCAGCAGGTCGTCGGTGCGACCGTAGAAGCGGCCGGTGTCCTCGTTGATGAACTGGCCCAGCACCTCGGCAACAGCAGGGCTGGCGGTCAAGCCCTGCAGGTCGACCTGGGCGGCGATGCCTTCAACGATCCTAGCGTCACTAGCCGGGTGGTGCACAAAGGCATCAGCCTTGATCTGCAGCACCTTTACAGGCCGAATGCCCTTGCACTGGCTAACCCAGTTGCTGTCGGGATAGCTCCACGGGAGCATATGCATGCACCAGGCTGTGGCCGATCCTTCCTTCTGCGTGCTGGACCAATAGGTGTGGGTGCAGGCGAAAGCGTTGGGGGCGTCGTGCTTAGCTCCAAGGCTATCGCGCCCCCAGTCCTCGAGCTGGAGCAGGTTGGAGCGCAGGATGTTCAGTTCTTCAATGCTCGGGATATGCCAGCCCCAGGAACCGCGCACGTTCATACCCAGCACCTTGCGGGCGATGGCGCTTCCTTCTTCGGCCATGGCCATAGTGTTGGTCATGCCGTCGTAACGGCTTTGAGTGCCACGGATTCGCGGTTTCGGTCCTTCTTGGTCCCACCACTGTGCGGTGGTCTCAAATTCGCGCCCAGCATCAATCAGCGCGAATTCGGCGCCCTCGAAAAAGATGCGGCCAGCGTAGAAGCCGCCGGCGAACGGCTGGCCGATAGCGGGCAGGGCGGCCGGGGAGATCTGGCGGCGCTTCATTGCTGCACATCCTCGCCGACGGCGAACGCTCTCATGACACGATCAAGCTCGCTGTCCAGGTCGTCCTTAACGAGCAGATTGCCGTAGAAGTCACGCACCTTGATAGGCAGCTTCAGGTTGAATGCGACGTCTCGCAAGAACTCGTAGCGTCGAGCATTCGCTGCCATCTTTACGCGTTGGTCGATGTGTAGCGATTCAGCCGCAACTTCGTGCATACCCGCCGGTGTTTCCGCGCTATCTTTATCGGCAAGGCCAAGCATGGCGAAAATGCCGTACATACCTGCTGAAAGCGCAATTAACAGAAACGCAAACATCGCATTCTCGCCGCATGAAGGGCTGACAACATCAGGCGCCGTCATCGACAGCACAGCACTAAGAACTGCAGCCACAACTGCGCCGATGATCAGTTTCCGGAGCGACCTCCAGAGGTTGAATTTCTTACGGTCCATGTCCAACTCCTGCTGTTGATTTTGATGATGGTGGAGGGGGTTAGTAGCCGAGCCAGGCGAGGACATCTGCCGACTTGTATTGCTCGTGAACACCGAGGTCTTCGTCGAACTCATCGACGCTTGATCCGTGCTTTTTCACTTCTGCCAGGGCCTCTGCGCGGGTGACGACGGTCGGCCAGCTCTCTTCGTAGGTTTCCATTTCACTTTCCTTCGGCCGAGCGAATCCCGGCCGCGCTTTTGGCTTTCGCAAAACTGCTGTTTGTTTTTTCCGCCTGACGAGGCGAGCAATCAGGCCAGGAAGACGCCTTCGTGTTCAGAGCCAGTCTGTTTCGGGTCTGGAGGGCAGGATCGAATCAGGCCACGCCGGTAGGCCTCCATCACCAGTCCACGGACGCTGCGCACGCCCAGCTTGAACTTCGCATCGTCCAAACGCTTTGAGACGGTCCCTGGAGTGATGCCCATCAGCCGTGCGATCTCTTTAGCGGTCAAGTCTGCTGCCGCGTAGAGAGTGGCTTCCAGCTCCCGGGGGGCAAGGCCTTGGCCCAGTGTTCCTTCCCACTTGCCGGCGGTGATGGTGATCATGATGGTTGCTCCATACGGGGTCTCGATGGGATTAACATTACTTGCGGTTTTATTTTGTGTCAACACCAGCGGTTTTATTTATTTTTGCGGTGTTTCTCTTTGCGCGCACCTGCGGTGTTTTTTTGGGCGAAAAAAAAGCCGCTCAGGGCGGCTTGGGTTTTTGCGAAGACAGCTACTTGGCGAACATTCCCCACCAGAATACGTGTCCTATGAGCGATATTTGCTGGTCCTGAATGTCCTGATAGGTGTAGTCCTCATCGGGATACTCGTCGCGGTTGAAGCTGCGGAATCGCAAGCCGGTGGGTAGCCTGTAGAGCTGCTTCACGCGCAGCTGACCGTTGTGGTTAATTGCGTACAGATCGCCATCGACCACGTCTCCGAGGGATGTTTTACCTGTGTTAACACCGACTGTTGCTCCGTCGCGAAGCACCGGAAACATGCTGTTTCCGCGCACAGTTACACAGCGTGCGTTGGAAAACTGCACGTTGTTATTTCGCAAATCACGTTTGGCGAATCTCAGAAGTGAGGAGTCATTATCCTCAATGGAGTATCGACCAGACCCGGCGTCCAGCTCGACCTCCCTGAGAAATGGGACGTAAACCTCATCGTCACTGAGAGGGGTGGCATCGTCCCAAACCTTGATAGGGCTTAGCGATACTCCCTCGTCAGTATTCTCCGGCGTTGCATCGGTCGTTACGTTGATTTTCGCCAAACGCTCAATGGTGCCGGCGATTCTCGGGCTGAAAGAAGAAACCGGCTCTTTCAGCAGGCTGGAGAAGCGGGCAGCGCTCATTACATTCAAGGCGTTCAAGCCATTTAAGTACATGCTGATCGCCGTTTGGGACATGCCAAACGCCTCTGCGACCTTCTCCTGGCTCAGGCCAAGCTCTTTTTTCTTCGCGTTATAGATCCGCTTGAGTGCGTTGCACTCCGCGAGTTCGGTGTCTGTGAGCAGTCTTTTCTTCATCCCGCAAGCCTATAACCTTCGGTGTTGAAAAACAAAAAACCTGCGGTGTTTACAATAAAAACACCGCAGGTTATCTTTTGCGGCATGTGACAATTTTAGGTGAGCCCATGACGCCCATCCTCCTCAGTGACTTTGTGTCTGATCGCGGTCAGGACGAAGCAGCAAGAATCTTAGGTTCCAGTCAGACCACGATCAGCAAGGCTCTCAAGTCTGGTCGTTTAATTTTGGTTTCTGAGCGCGCTCCAGGTGTTTTTTCTGCCCTGGAGTTCAAAGGATTCCCATCCGGTGGGAGCCGGGAAAAGGCTCGCCTCGACCTTGAAGACATTGTGGGTCAAGTCAGTGCTGTTGGGCAGACTGCTATCGCTGCTGTGAATTCATCCAGTACCCAGCCTGGTGTTGTTCAGTGACGGCTGCTCCCTCCGACAGCCCTTCGGAGGCGTTTCCGAAGATGGCAAGTTTTCGCATGCGAAAACTCCATTTCCGCGCATGCGCGGGCGCCATATGCGCCAAAGTAAATGGCGTATCGGGCAGATTTCATATTTCCAATGAATCACTTAGCCGTTGCGGGGCAGTCGCCCAGCACTACTTAGATATGAGTTCCACTTTAGGAGGACGCGATATGCGCGCCCAGGCATCTATTCCCGCCGCCCGACTAGGGTAGGCAGCGAACCTCTCAGGGGAGGGGGTCGCATATTTTGTGTCGTGTAACGATGGGTTGGACCTGAAAGACACGCACAAAAAAGCCCGCTGTTGGAGGCGGGCTTCTTTACCAGCGCTTGGTTGGACAAGCGTTTCAGTACTTCTTCGTCTGTTGGAGGACGAGTTCATGCACCCGAAAAATAGCACTGCCCAACAAACTGCGCAAGAGCCCCTGACAACTGAAGTCGGTTTTTGCGAAACCCCTATTGATAACAAGGGGGAGTACATGCTCCAAGTCGTTCCCGGTATCTGCTCCCGTGACGCAATTCAGCAGGCGCGCACCCTCGCTTCTGGCCTCGGCCAGATCTGCCAGCACATGCACGAGAGCCTGAACTATGGCGAGATGGTTTATTGCGACGGTATGGCCACTTTGAAATTTGTGGCCGATAGCGTCAGCGCACTCCTATGGTCTGTTCAGCGCGGTCTCCCCTCGGAAATTGAGAGTTCAGGGGGTGGCCAATGAAGCCTCCAATGTGGAATCAGTTATTGGTCGACGTTGAGCGCGAGTTTCCAGCTTGCTCAGCAAGGGGCGCGAAACTCACGCCTGATCAGGTTGAGCGGCTTCAAGCCGTGGAAAACGCCAACGACAACTTCCAGATCAGCACGCTGCACGGTGTTGCGGCAATCGGCGAACTCATCGCGAACGCAGCGAGCCGCAACGAATTGAGCGAAGAAGTCGCAATGAGTGCTGGCTGGCTCATCAACTCGCTTGCGCTGCTTTCGATGTCTATGGCCGAAGCCGGCGCTGCCGCTGCATACAAGCTGCAGAACCTCCCCCACCAGGGAGCGGCCAAATGAACGAGCAAATACCAACCATGCAAGAGGCGGCCCAAGAAGCCGAGTTCCAGCTGTGCGCGGCCAAAGATGTGCTCGAATGGCAGCACGCATTGATCAAGGCTATCCACCTGGACCACCTGCACGACGGCGGGAAAGGGATCGGTGCTTTGTTTGAGGTGGCGAAGTACTTCAACGATACCGGCTTTGGCGGAGTTTATAGCGCTATCGACCAATTCAAGGAGCTTGGCGAATCCGCGCCACAAAACACGCAACCCGAAAACGTGGCGCGGGAAAGTGGGGGTGATCAATGAACACAATCACCATCCACCAGACCCAGCTGCCCATCGTTGAGTATCGCGGCCGGCGTGTCGTCACGCTCGCCATGATTGACCAGGTGCATGAGCGTCCAGAGGGAACCGCCAAGCGGAACTTCAACGAGCACCGCACCCGCTTAATTGATGGCCAGGACTTCCAGCTCATTACCGCAGGGCAAAAGGACGAATTTCGTTCCTTTGGTTTGGATGTGCCAAACCGCGGTTTGATCGTCCTGACCGAGCAAGGCTACCTGATGCTGGTCAAGTCGCTGACTGATGATCTGGCGTGGACCGTCCAGCGGCAGTTGGTGAACAGCTACTTTCGACCTCAACCTTTCGCTGTGCCGCAAACCCGGGCAGAAGCGATGCGCCTGGCAGCTGACCTTGAGGAGCAGAACGAAGTTCTTTCGCTTGAGAACAAGCAGCAGGCCGACACGATCGCCAGCCTGGAAAGCCTGTTCATGACCGGTGAGACCCCGACGCAGTTCTGCAAACGGCTGAACGGCGTCAATTGCTCCCAGGTGAACAGCTCACTGTTGCGCCTGGGCTGGATCTATAACGCTGCGACAGATGAGAACAGCAAGCCCCGCTACAGGGTGGCCAGCCGCGTTCGTGACCGGTACCTGACGGAAAGGCCTCGGAAGATCAGCGCCGAAGGCGTTGACTCGTTCATCAAATACGACCTGATTCTGCTGCTCGACGGCGCTTGTCGCTTGCATCAGCTCTACATGAAAGGCGATCTCACCATGAAATCGAAATGGGATGGCCGGCACACCCTGGCCAAGTACGACGGGGGCGATGCTCAATGACCAAAATTACCGAATCTCCATCGACCCAGACCGTGGAAATTATCAACGAGGCCCACTTCGAAAAGTTCGAAGACGCGGCACTGTTGTTGATGTCTTTCGAAAAACTGGCTGATGCAGTCGAGGTTGTTTCTGAGGGGGGCGAAATCCACGAGCGAGACGACACCCATGTGAGAATGATGGAGGCCTGCATGGCGCTTGCTGTGATGTTCAGGCGCAGAACCGGGCATGACGTTCAGACGGTCTCGACAGATCATCTGGATCAAGAAAGGCAGTGCTTGCTGGGCGGGTCTGAGATTAAGTCGTTGCCAATCCCACTTAGGCCAACCCCGTGCGCTCCTCTACCGAAAACGGCGTTCATGGGCATACCGGACCTCAGTTTGGCCTGGGCTGGCTTCAATTACGTCAGCAGAGTGCATGAGCATATCAAGCGCAACTCACCTCATCTGGTGGAGCTTGACCTCGCCCGCGCGCATTCGCTTGATGCCATGAACGCACTCAGCTTGCTGATCGAGAATCTGACTGGTGCAGCTCCGGGCAGCGCTGGAGACGACTTGACCAAGGCCAATGCCCCGGGTTCGGAGACTCTTCAATGAACACACTGAAACCAACTGACCTGCTGGAACTGGTCGACGTGAAACCAGAACCAGAGCTGCCGCCGAATTGGCTCAACGTGGTCGCTCGCAAGAAGCTTGGACAGCCGCCGGAATGGCGGTGGTGCAAGTTCGAGATGATCGGCGACACCCACGACTGTGTGGTCGAGGGCGGTGTTCCGCGACGGCTCAAGAGTGGCGAGCGCAAGGGTCAACTGACCTGGCGCGACTGCTCGATCACAAAGTGCGTGGTTACCCAAGCTGAGCACGATCAGGCCAAAGCCGATTACGAGGTCGAGACCGGTAAGTGCCACGATTGCGCGGGTTCCGGCATGTGGCTTTCGGGTTGGGGCTGCGACACGGGC
Organism: Pseudomonas sp. G1002; assembly: GCF_013385455.1. Lineage (NCBI taxonomy): Bacteria > Pseudomonadati > Pseudomonadota > Gammaproteobacteria > Pseudomonadales > Pseudomonadaceae > Pseudomonas > Pseudomonas sp. G1002. The sequence continues at coordinate 115,480 of NZ_JACAPY010000006.1, read as the reverse complement.
AACCGGTTTAAGCCGTGTCCGCGCTGCAATGCCACCGGAAAGGCCAAGGAGGTGCAGCTATGACCACTCCACTGGAATCAACCACTGCAATCGCAGCAGTACAGCCCGGCACCAGCGAAGTAGTAGCCGGTCCCTGGCCCAACTATTCCAATTGCCGTCACCTGCCTGAGCGCGACCGCTGGGAGGTCTACGCCATGGCCAAGGCCTTACGAGGCGCGCTGGAGGATCGCGGCGTGGTCATGACCGAAAGCTATGACGCGTTCATTGCCCGGGTAACACGGGAGCTCGACATATGAGTATGGAATTGATGGTCAAGGCCATGAAAACCAAGGTGGGCAACCCGCTGCGCAAGCTGGTGCTGGTCAAGCTGGCCGACAACGCCAGTGATCAGGGCGAATGCTGGCCGTCCTACCAGCACATTGCAGACCAGTGCGAGATTGGCCGCTCGACGGTGAAGCTGCATGTTCGCGAGCTGGAAAAGGCCGGGTTTCTCCGTCGTGAGTTTCGCCGTAAAGGTGAGCTGAATCAGTCAAATCTCTTTCACCTGACTCTCGACGGTGGGGCAGCATCTGCCCTAGTGGGTGGGGCAACAGATAACCCACCTGGGGCAGCACATAACCCAGGGGGTGGGGCAGCAGCTGCCCCCAGAACCAGTCACTCTTCTGAACCAGTCAAGGAACCTAAAACCTTGTGCATATCGGAAGTGGAATTGGCCGAAGCCTTCGAAGTGTTCTGGAAGCTATACCCCAACAAGAAGTCGAAGAAGGATGCCCGCAAGGCCTGGGAGAAGCTCAAGCCGAGCGCCGAACTTCGCCAGGTGCTGACGACCGCTCTGGGCAACCATCGCGTTTCTCGCGACTGGACCAAGGATGACGGGCAATACGTGCCGATGGCGTCGACCTGGCTAAACGGAGAGCGCTGGACCGACGTACTCAAGCCGGCCGGTACCAGCCAGACCGCCTTCACCAACCTGCCAGCCCACACCGACGAAATGTATTTGCAGGAGGCTCCCAATGGCCCAGCGTTCTAATTTCCGCCGCCAGCCAGAACTGCGCACGTTCTCTGGCAACTGCCCGCACCATCCGGAAGTAGAGTCTCGCACCGAGGTGGAACAGTTCGACGGATCGATGCAGGTCCGACCCTGCAAGAAATGCCAGTTCCAAGGTCTGCGCGTTGCGGAGCCTGGCAGCGAAGCGCACACCCTCGCCGTGGCTCAGGTTGCGGCCGAACGCCTCAACAGCGCGCTCGTCGGCTCGGGTATCTCGCCTCGATTCTCGGATAGCACCTTCGCTACCTACCGCGCCACCGCCCCGGAGATGGTCGGAGCGCTTGAAAAGTGCAAGGGCTATGCCGATAACTTCGGCGAGCACTTCGCTGCCGGTCGCAATCTGCTCCTGACCGGGAATGTCGGTACCGGCAAGACCCATCTGGCCTGCAGCATTGTTCGTCAAGTCATCGGGCTGAACGCGATCGCGGTGATCACTACCGCCGCCGAGATTATCCGAGTATTCAAGCGCTCCATGGCCCGCGACTCAGGCTATACCGAAGGCGATGTGATTGATGAGCTGGCGAGCTTCGACCTGCTGGTCATTGATGAGGTCGGCGCCCAGGCGGGCACCCAATACGAATTGGCGGTGCTACATGAGGTGATCGACAAACGCTACAACCTGATTCGTCCTACCGTGGTGGTCTCCAACCTGCATCCGACTTCTAAGCCGGACGGGGAAGGGCGCTGCGCCCCCAGCCTAGAGCAATACATCGGCGCTCGGGCACTGGATCGGCTGCGCGAAAACGGCGCATTGCTGGCCGGTTTCACCTGGGCTTCGGCACGGGGGCGCACATGAACGACTTTCGCGAGCTGTATAGCGACGAAGCGGAGCACGCGCTGCTGGGCTCCCTGATGCTGAATGGCGACCTGTTTGATTCGATCACGGCCAGCGTGACCACTGCCGACTTCCACGATCCGGAAAACGCAGCACTGTTCCAGGTAATGCTCGACCTGCACGCAACTGGTGCACCGGTTGACCCGGTCACTCTTCACGACTTCAGGCCATATCTTCCCAGTGGTGGGGCGACCATCGCCTACGCCGGCGAACTGGCCAAAAATACGCCCAGCACGGCCAACTGGAAGGCTTACGCGCGGACAGTCACGGAACGAGCAGTACTTCGTCGCCTGGTGCAGGCGGCTGATGCCGTGCGCGAATCGGCCAACGAGAACAGGCCAGTGGCTGAGATCATCGCAGGCGCGCAACAGGCGATGGCAGATCTTCGCGACCTGGACACCGGCGAGCCGGATTACAAACGCATGGACGAAGTGGTGACGCGAAACATTGACATCATCGATGCCAAGTTCAACGGCGCCGTTCAGTCGGGGCTCACCACTGGCCTGGTAGATCTGGACAAGTTAATCCGCGGCCTACGCAAAAAAACCGTGACCATCGTCGCCGGCCTGCCCGGGAGCGGTAAGACCACGCTCGGCCTGCAGATCGCCCAGCACATTGCCTGCTCTGGGCTTGGCGTTGGCATGGTGTTCTCATTGGAGATGCCCGAGGAAGAGCTGGCCAACCGCGCACTGGCTTCCCTGGGCAGCGTAGATCTGCAGGTTCTCGATAACGGCCAACTGCAGGATGACGACTGGCCGCGCCTGACCTCGGCAGTCAACAAGATCATCAATAGGCCTCTGTACGTCAGCGATAAGTCGGGCCTTACCGTCGCGCGGATCAGGAGTATCTGCCGCCAGGTCAAGCGCAAACACGGCCTCGACGTGGTGGTGATCGACTACATCGGCCTGATCGGATCAGATGGCAAGGCGTTCAACCGTACCGCCGAGCTCGGCAAGATATCGACCGGGATCGTCAACATCGCCAAGGAACTGGAGGTTCCGGTGATCCTGTTGGCCCAGCTAAACCGTGACTCGACCAAGCGGCCGGGCAAGAAACCGATCGCTTCCGACCTGCGCGACTCCGGACAGATCGAGGCTGATGCCCACTGCATCATCCTTGTCCATCGGGACATGGACGACGAGCAGGGCCAGAACGGTGTCACCGAGCTGATCATGCCCAAGTGCAGGCACGCGCCTGTTGGATCGTGTGTTGTTCAGCAGCAGGGCAAGTTCGCCCGTTTCGTAAATTTCGCGGGCCGCGAGCCCAGCCAGGAAGAGGTTGAAATCAGTCGCCCCTTCGCCAGCCAGTACAGGGGGAGAAAGAACGCATGAGTACCACCAACGCAAGGCCGAGTCTTAACGGGCCGCGTGAAATGCCGTCCACCCTCGCCGAGTGCGAGATTCTCGACGAGGAATTGAGCCGCGACTCAATCCGACTTGAATGCCAGCTGGGAGTTGTGAAAGGAAAGTCTCAAGCCGATGGCGAATACGCTGATCCGGTTTGGTACCACAGGGCCAATGCCGCGCTGAAGCACATCAGGCGCGATCGCCAGCGGCTACTGGTGCACATGAAGCAACTCAGGACGGAGGTGCGTCGCACCGATCCGTACTGGCAGAGCCGCGACCAGATGCTGATCCGGGCTCTACGAAACGAATTGCCAGAAGGCCGTTTTGACCAAATCGTCGAAGAGGTCGAACAGATTATTGAAGCGGGGATACCTCAATGAGTAACGTCACTGCGGCATCGCCGCGTAAGAGCCTTTTCGAACACGAGCGCAAATTCCTCAAGATCGCCGGCGAGAGCCTGGCAAAGGAGAAACTCGGCGGTGCCGCCGCTATGGCTTGCCTCTTGGATATGGTCGCCAGCTGGCACGCCACCAGGGTCAACATTGAGTTCGGCGATTACTGCAAACGCTGGGTAGCCGAGGGCAATGCCAAGAGCAATACCGCCGACCTCCTGCTGCGCAACCTGCTCGGTCTGGATGACAACCCACCACCTCGCCGCATTCGGAGGGCAGCATGAGCATTTACAAGGACGCAGGACATTGCATCAGTCGAGTGATGTCGATCGAGATTCACGACGGCACCTCCAAGCCGGCATGGCAGAACCGATTCAAGGCATCCGCCGATGATGAATTGCTGACCAGCAGGATTGATGACGGGCTATCGCCGGAGGAGCGCACAACGCAGGATGCGATGACACGGGCAATGCTCAAGCGCACCTTGGCAGACGCACAGTGGCACGCGCTGGCCGGCAAGTACTCGGTGAACGAGGGGGAGGTCCAGGAGGCCGCCCGCTACCTGATCCCCCGAGTGGTCAGCCCGGCGCACCATCTGTTTAAGACCAAGTGCGTTATGGCCTGGATGGTGCCGGAGCGCCGCCGGGGGCTGCCGGCCAGCTTCTACGAGATCCACACTTGGGACGCGGACGGAACGCCAGACCGTACGCTACGTAGATGGAGGGCAACGACCATGCGCTGGCTCGATGACCAGGTGAACGCAGCGCACATCGTCGTTGAGTCATTGCTCGAGGAGAATGGCCTGCTGTTGCAAAGCGCAGCTTGACAGTGACCGAGTGACCGTTTAGATTCTTAACCTGCGGTTCGGTGCGTGCTTAGGTAGGCCCGCGCCGAACATAAAGCCCGGTCCTTGAACCGGGTTTTTTTATGCCTATCGAACGGACTTCATCTGTGCCGAAGTTGACAGCGCTCAAGGGTTGGGCAAAGGTTGAGCTCTATTCAAAATGGAGCAGTACCGATGCGGAAGATCCTCGCCATAGCAGCACTTCTTATGTCCACGGCTGTAATTGCAGATGACCGGGTAACGTTGTCCGATATTCATGCAGGCCAGGCGCCGGAAGGATTCACCGCAGTAATGGGCACGGCTCACAACAATACCAATGCGCCGCTGGGTGCTGTATTTGTGAAGTTCAAACTCTATGACGCGGGCGGAAATGTCATCGGCAACACAGTGGCTCACGCAACGGACATTGGCGCTGGGGAGAACTGGAAATTTTCGGCACCAACCACCGCGCCTTTTGCCCAAGCCAAACTGAGCGGCATCGATATTTACTGATTTGATACCCTAAACCCGGCTACCGCGCCGGGTTTTATTTTTTTCCAAAAGCCCAGTTTCGGCTAGGATGGTCTCTGGCTATGGCATATCGCCAACTAGTCCTAATTGGGTGATGGAAATGGATTTTACAAACGAGCAGAGATTGATCGTTGCGTTGCTTACTGATATCCATGCAGCGTTAAAAATTGAGGATGGACTCGATCCATTGTTCGTACAGGATAAGGTGCTATCCGGGCGAACTTGGGCGCTCAACTGGCGATATCCTGGCTTGTTTGATGACAGTGAAGAGACGCCGAAGGACGTGAAGTTCGTAGCTAACGTTTTAGATTTATGGCAGCGCTTAGAGCACTCATTTGACGCACTTTCAGATGAAAAAAAGTCAGAGTTAGCATCGTTGTCTCCCATATATGGGACCGAAGTGCGTTTTCGAGGTTTCGACGGAAACGGTGGTGATAGGGACGGGATGTCGACAACGCACATCCTCGTCGAAGAAATGGGACGCTGGAGCAGTTTCAAAGGCCGCGATTTCAATGCGCATATGCAGATGTCTGGGGTCTATGAGCGCATGCTTGATGCCAGTGAGTCGCTCGGTAAAGGCCACGACGACTACGCGTTTTCTATAGAAGAAATGGCAGAGATCCTTAACGCGGCTATCCACCCAGATAATCGCTAATTAACTTCTGCGAAAGCCCGGCCAAGCGCCGGGTTTTTTTATGCCAAAAAATCATGCGAAAGACATAGTCAGAGTGCGCAGTTCTGCGCAGTCAGTGCGCACCTGCGCACCTGCGCACCTGCGCAGTTTGCGCAAGAGCAGACACTGCGCGGGCTGTGTGTAGTTTGATGGGGATTGGAATTGCGCATATTGCGCAGCTGATGCCTGATTGTTTTATGCAGGTTATCGTCCAGGCAGCTGGGCTAAGTCGGTAGAGGCGTCGTCTAATCCCGTGCGGACAATGGGCGGCTACGCGATGAGAGGGCAGGGTACGTGACCCGGCGATCTGCCCCACCAGAGCTGGAGAGTTGCGCCAGCCACCTGCACCCATTCAAGAGCCCCGCCATCGTGCGGGGTTTTGCGTTTCTGGAAGGCGGCGCCAAGTGGTAGGCAAGCCGGTTTGAACCCGGTGTTGCTGGAAACGGTAGGGGTTCGACTCCTCCGCATTCCGCCAATCAACGAGTTTTATGTGGGTGAATGCTCAAGGATGAGCAGAGGCCGGATCAGCAGCATGGATCGCGTCCGGTTGCCCGCGCCTATTCGCTTTATTCGGGATAGTCCCCGTCAGCAAACTCAGTAGGTGAAACCATGCCATATGTAGTGATCCCTCAGCCTTTTCCCAACTCGCCGCTGCAGACCCAGTTCGCGACCGAGGATGAGGCGAACGCCCGTGCTGAACAGATGGTCCAGCAGGCGCCCAAGCAGCCCGTGTATGTCGCGGAGCTGAAAACGATGTACCAAGGCTCAGTGACCGTCACCACCGCGGCGGCAGTTGCTCAGCCACTGAATCCCGAACAGGGGTGATTGCACCGCCACGCCGTGAGGCGTTGCAGCGACGTGCCGTATCGTCGAGATGACGACACACAAGCACAAACCGCCAGGGTTCGCCCTGGCACCTATTCAGGCTGCCTCAACAGACACCGACAGGCGTTTACCGAGTGCGGCCAAGGCGTTTTCCAGCTGCTCCATCTTCGATGTGTGCAGGAAGTCGACCAGGCGATCGCCCTGGGCCTGGTGAACGCCCAGCAACCGGCACAAGTCGGCCTTGCGCATATCCCGATCCATCATCGAATTCCACAGGGCGATCTTTGCCACGGTCACCGCTGGTAAGTGGATGACGTGTTCGCCGGCCTGGGGTGCTGATGCCGCTGGAATCGCTCGGCGCTCGTCGACGTAGATGGATAGCGCACTCTCAATCGCGTCCTGCGCTTCACGGATCGCGTGTTCTTTGTCGTCGCCGTAGCTGTTCAGCTCTGGCAGGTCACGGCAGAACACGGCCAGGCCGGGAGCGCTGTCGTCCTGCTCAAAGCGGATTGCGTAGTTGTACATGGTCACTCCTTTGGAGGTGATCGCTCAGCGTGCAGATGTGGTGAAGGGGCTCATCAGAGCCCCAGTTGTTTAATGATCGCCTTGCGGGTCGGTTCGGGCATTTCCTTGCTTCCGTGATCCGCGAAGGTGGTCCTGTTGCCGTTTGGGGCGATTACTTTGAAGTGGCTTCCCTTGCCAGCTTCGAAGGTCACCCCTTGGGCCTTCAACCATCGTCTGAACTCGCTGAACTTCATCACCTCGCCTCGTTGTTGGGGTGAGTTTATTCTACAACACTTTTGTTGTAACACAACACTTATGTTGTATTTTCATTTGGAGAGACGGATGGACCCAAACGACCTCGGCCCAGGGACGCTCGCGTGGCTGAGTGGTACGGGCACCGTAGTGCTTGGTGGCTTGCTCTGGCTGAGGAAGTTCCTCTCCAAAGACGCGACCGACCGGGCAATGGATAACGCCGACATCGGCACCGTGCGCCGGCTGAATGAGCTGCTCGACACCGAGCGCGCCCGGGCCAACGCCGCCGAGGCCAGAGCCGACCAGTTCGCGAAAGAGCGCAACGAGCTCGCCGCAGCAGTAGGGCGCATGGAAGGCAAAATCGAGGCGCTCACCAGCCAAGTCGGCCAACTTACCGAGCGCGTCACGCTGCAGAGCGAAGAGATCCACCGCCTGCGCACGAAGCTGGGAGATGACAACTAATGGACAGATGCGCAATGGAGTTCATCGCCCGTCACTGGTGGCGTCGGGTTGAAGGTTGGCTGATTGCCCTCGTGCTGGTAGCCGGAGGCGCGACCCTGGGCTGGCAAGCCGGCGTGTGGTCATCCACTGCCGAACACACCAAGCAACTCACCGAGGTGCGCGAGGCCTACGTGGCGGCCCTCGGCAAGCGTGACCTCCGGCTGACCAACCTTGCCGAGAAGACCCAAGACGCAGCAGTGAAGGTGCAAGAGGCATCCCACACCGCCGTTCAGGCAGCTGACACGGCCAGCAAAGCAGCCGACAAAGCAGGTGAGGCGCTGACGCGGGCACAGACTGAGGAGCGACCATGATCGAGCTGACTGACCACAACGGGTACAGCCACTACTTTGCCCCCAGCGCCATCGCTCATGTGCAAGAGACCTCAACCAGCACGCAATACCGGGGCATCCACGCAATTGTCCGCACCTTTGACGGTCGCGAGACAGAGGTGCGGGAATCTGCCCAATCCATCGTCAGCAAGATCAGGCAGCCAAGCTGAAATCCGCGCCACGTTTTCGTATGCGCCAAATCGTGGCGCGGATATTTATTCAAATGGCGGTACTGATTCCCAGTGGATGACGATCTCCGAATAACCGTTCTTCAAGAGAGCCGCACGCTTTTCTTCTGTAGTGGTGAGGCCTCTGTCCGACGTTGGAAGTTTGTCTTCCTCGAAGAAGTAGATGACATCTTCGTTCTCGGCAAAGTGAGCAGGAGCCTCGCTCTTGTGCGATGTGCCATTCAGCTTGTAGTTGATGTCCGCCAACAGCGCACGACCATTTTCCAAGTCATCGAGAACAGCTATAGCGGTGGGCTCGTAATCCCACCGTAGATGACGAATGGGGCCGGTTTCATCGTGGATTTGGTAGAGAGGCCCTAAGCCCTTGTACCAGTCGGGGCGCGATTCTTCGATTCTGTATTTCGACACGCTGCGTGCTCCTTGCTTTGAATGATCCTCATGAATACCGGCACCGAGCCAGCATTACAACCCCGGAGCGTTACTGACTATGACGACCATTGCCTACAAAGACGGCGTAATCGCCTATGACGGCCGCCAGGTCCGTAACGATCGAATCGTCTCCGACAGCGCATCGAAGTGCCTGGTTGTGGATGGCGTCAGCTTCTTTCTGTCGGGAGCCGTATGTGACGAGAAGGCTTTGATCGCCGCCTACTTCGGCACCCCGTCGAAGGTGCCCGTGGAGTGCTCAGGTTATGCCGTTGAAAGCGGCAAGTTGATGATGATCGGTCACGACGACACCACCGGGATCTGGAAACAGGATCTCGATCCAGAGAACCCGGACGCCATGGGCAGTGGCGCGCCATACGCCTTGGCTGCCATGGATATGGGGGCAAGCGCGGAGGAGGCGGTGCGTGCCGCGATGAAGCGGGATATCTACACGGGCGGCATGGTCCGCACCGTCACCATTGCTCCAGTGGAGCCGAGGGCTACGCCATGACAACGATCACAACGCCTCGCGGCGTACGCAACAACAACCCCGGTAACATCGACTACAACCCGCGCAATGCTTGGCAAGGGCAGCTTGGTCTGGAAGTCGGCGTGCCATCCCCACGGTTTGCACGCTTTGACACACCAGAGAACGGCATCCGCGCCCTGGGCAGGCTGCTGATCAACTACCGCGGCAAAGACGGTATGCCTGGCGTGGGCGGCCCAGGCATCGACACCGTGCGAGAAACCATCACCAGGTGGGCACCAGGCAATGAGAACAACACCGAGGCCTATATTGCGGCCGTGGCTCGACGTATGGGCGTGAGTGCCAATGACGTGATCGACGTCCGGAAGCCGGCAACGCTGGGCGTAATGGTGTCCAGCATCATCGCCCATGAATGCGCAGGGTTCGCTTATCCAGAGGCCGTTTTAGCGGAAGGGCTCCGCCGAGCGTTGTCATGATCCGCTATCTGATCGCAGCCCTGATCGGCTGCCTGATCATCATTTACGGCGGCTATCAGCGCATCCAGTCTCAGTCTGAGGACTTGGCCACCGCCGAATCCCTGGTCACGACCCTGAACAAAGCAGCCGATTCTCGCCGGAATACTCAGCGACTGCTGGCCCAGCTCGACACCGACCACACAAAGGAGTTGGAGAATGCCCAAGCCGATAATCAGCGTCTTCGCACTGCTGTTGGTACTGGCGCTCGCCGGTTGTCAGTCGAAGCCACCTGTCCCGCAGTGGGAGCCACCACCGCCACCTCCGGCCTGGGTCATGAAAAAGCGCGAGCCGAACTTGACCCAGCGGCTGGAGAAAGAATTGTCGCCATCGCCAACGACGGTGACGAAGGATTGATCGCCCTGCGCGCGGCACAGGACTACATCAACACCTTCTGCCAGGCACCAAGGCAGTAAGCGCAGCACACCCCCGATACTCACGCTAAGGAAGCGCTCATGGCTGCTAAATGTGATTGGGCAGCCGTCGAGAGGGATTATCGGACGGGCTGCTATACGAACCGCGAGCTGGGCCGGCGGCACAATGTGTCGGAAAGCTCAATCCGTAACCGTGCCGACAAGTATGAATGGCAGAAAGATCTGTCTGAGATGATCCGTCAGCGCGTCAGGGAGAAGACCGGGCGCGCCGCCGCTGCTGCTGTGGCAGAGGCAACCAACGACGCCGAGATCGTCGAGCAGGCCGCCGAGGCCGGTGCCCAACTGGTACGCGGCCACCAGGTGGTGATTGCCAGAACCCGCGATATCACTCAGCAGTATGTCGAGCGCATTCATGAGCAGGTCTCCGCCGGCAAGATCACTGTCATGACCCAGAAGGGTGAGCCGGTCGAGATCGACATCCCGCTGGACTACGTCGGCAAGAGCATCGGCCACGCCACGCAGTCCTTGGAGCGGCTGATCAAGCTCGAACGCCAGGCCCACGGCCTGGACACCGACAAAGAACGGGAAAGCACAGGCAAATCCCTTGAGGATCTGCTGGCTGAGGCAGCTGGTGATGGGGAATGAAACTGACCGCCAGCGCCTGGTGCGTGAGGGTAACGAGCTAATCGCCCTACACCTCGCCAAGCAGCTCAAGGGCAAGGCTTTACTGTTGAAGGCCCTGAGCAACAAGTGGTACAGGCTCAACGCGCTGTACAAGATCAAGGATAAGAACGGCAAGGTTCAGCGCTTCAAGCCGAACCAACAGCAGCGCGAGCGGTTCCTCAACGAGCATAACCGCGACATCATCCTCAAGGCCCGGCAGCTGGGCTTTACCACCTTTGAGATGATCGACGCGCTCGACGATTGCCTATTCACCAGGAACTACAGCGCCGGCTGCATCTGCCACACGCTGCCGGATGCCAAGGAGATCTACCGCAACAAGATCAGGTTTGCCTACGAAAAGCTGTCAGGCGACCCGGCCTGGTCGGCGATCTTCAAGCTGATCGGCATGCGCCTGCCAGTACCGCGCAGTGACAAGGACCAAGGCTACATCTTCGATAATGGCTCAAGCATCCAGGTGTCGACCTCGTTCCGGGGCGGCACGCTCCAGCGCCTGCATGTGTCGGAGTTCGGCAAGATCTGCAAGCTGAGCCCGGACAAGGCCCAGGAAATCGTCACCGGTGCGTTTGAGGCCGTGGGCCTGGGCAACCGGGTCACCATTGAAAGCACCGCCGAGGGCCGCGAAGGCTACTTCTTCACCTACTGCGAGTTGGCCAGGGCCATTAAAGACGCCGGCCGCACGCCGACGGTGATGGATTGGCAGTTCCACTTCTTCCCCTGGTTCAAAGACCCCACGTATCGCCTGGAGGCATTCGACCAGGTGGTGGTGCCGCAGTGGTTGCAGGAGTACTTCGCCGAGCTGGCAGCCAAACACGGAATCCGCCTCGACCTCGCCCAGCAAGCCTGGTACGCCAAAAAGGCCGAAGCGCTCCACGACGACATGAAGCGCGAATACCCAGCCACGCCTGACGAAGCTTTCGACCAAGGCATCAAGGGTGCTTACTACCTCACGCAGATGCGTTTCCTGCGGCAACAGGGCCGGATCACCAAGGCGGTGACCCGAAACCCTACGTTGCCGGTTTTCACTGCCTGGGACTTGGGCATGGGGGACGCTATGTCCATCGTGCTGTTCCAGGTGGTGGGCCGCCAGGTGCACATCATCGATTACATCGAGCATTCCGGCGAGGGCATGGAGTACTACGGCGATCTGCTCAAAAAGCTGGGTTATTCCTACGGTGCCCACTACGCCCCGCACGACATCGTTGTGCGCGAGATCGGTACAGGGAAGTCCCGGATCGACGTGGCAAAGCAATACGGGATTACGTTTCAGATCGTCCCACGCGTCTCCCGCAACAGCGAGGGCGTGCAGGCGGTGCGTAACTTCCTGCCGCTGTGCTGGTTCGCCGAGGACGAGCAAGACACCCGCGCGTCGACTGGCGATGCCGATACAGGCAAGCCAAGAACCGCAGGCGTATCAAGGCTGATCGACTGCATCGACAACTACCGGAAAGAGTGGGATCTGAGGTTGGGCGTGTACAAGGATCAGCCACGTCACGACTGGGCGAGCCACGGGGCCAAGGCATTCGAAACCCTGGCACGCTGCGGAGTCTTCGAGGCAACGGCAGGGGCAATCCCCGCAGCGCCAACAACATCAAACACGGATCGAGCCCGACGCAACTGGAGCGCGCACACATGACCACTATGTTTATTGAATGGAAGCAGGTCGCCGACGTCATAGCCCGCCTGGTTGCCCCGCTCACCGTCCAGAGCTTTCAGCTACGTCGAGACATTGGCTTGGTCCAAGTCGACGCGGTAGAGATCAAGGAGCCAGATGGCGGGCACCCTGCAGTTCGGGTGCAGTTCGAGATGGCTCACGATCTGGGCGTGACACTCAACGTCAAGTTGGCCGAGTTTGCGGTCGACCCCGTGAACTACATGCAGGATCTGCTGGCCAACCTGCGGAAACTGGAGCACGGCGCGAAACTGCGCCGCTCCGGCCGGCAGGCTGAAATCATCAACGTTCATGAGGCAATGATCCATGGCTGAATTAGGTTTGCTGCAATTCAGGAGCGCCGCAGACCTGCATGCTGATGACGTCGCCGCTGAGGAGCAGGCGCTGCAGAACCGGCGCGCTCTACAGGTGCAGTCGTCTTTGGCGGCGCACATCCGTCGGTGCTTCGATTCTGCCAAAAATGCCAAGCGTGAAATCGATGATCGGCTGCTGGACTGCGCGCGTCGCCAGAAAGGAAAGCATGAGGAGACGAAACTCCAAGCGATCCGGGAAGCTGGCGGCAGCGAGATTTATCCCAAGCTGACCACCACCAAGTGCCGCGCGGGCGCCTCCTGGATTCGTGACATCCTGATCCCGGTCAATGGACACCCATGGGGGCTAGATCCAACGCCGGTGGCGGATATCCCGCCCGAGTTTCTTGCTGCATTTCAGCAGAAGCTCGCCCAGCAGATGATGCAGGCCCAGCAGGCCCAGCAGGGGGAGCAGGGGCAAGATGCGCCGCCACAGACGATGCCTGACCCAGCCGAGCTGGAAGCGAAGCTGCGTGAGCTCATCCAGGAGAAGGCCAAGGAGGCGAGCGAGGCGCATGAAACGCTTATCGCCGACCAATTGGCCGAGGGAGGCTGGGAAACCGCGCTCGAGGAGTTCATCGACGACTTCACCATCTACCCGGCGGCATTTGTTAAAGGGCCATTGCTTCAACGTGTGCCGCAGATTGCCTGGGGCCAAAATTGGCAAATGATCGAAACGGAGGAGATTCAACCCCTTTTTCACCGGGTTTCGCCCTTCGACATGTATCCGTCGCCAGATTCGACGAACACCGATGACGGTGCATTCATCATCGAGCGCGAACGCTACACACGGTCGCGCCTCAACGCGCTCACTGGTGTTCCCGGCTACAGCGACAACGCGGTTCGTGCCGTGCTTGCCGAGCATGGTCAAGGCGGCCTGCGTGAATGGCTCGCAACTGATTCGCAGCGCGCGCGGCTTGAGGACAAGGCCGGCGACTGGATGATCAATAACGGGGAAACCATCGAGGGGCTGCACTATTGGGGCGGAGCCCAGGGGCTGATGCTACTGCAGTGGGGCATTGATCCATCCCAGGTGCCGGACGTGCTTGATGAGTACCAAGTTGATGCGATCCTGATCGGCAATCACGTTATCCGGTGCGTGTTCAACCGCAACCCTCTGGGCGGCCGGCCATATCACAAGGCGTCGTTCCAGATCGTGCCTGGCTCGTTCTGGGGGATGTCGATTCCTGAGTTGATGAGTGATGTGCAGGACTTCTGCGGCTCAACAGCCCGGGCACAGGCCAACAACATGGCTTTTGCCAGCGGCCCGCAGGTGGAAGTTGATGAAGACCGCTTGCAGCCGGGTGAAAACCCAAACGAGATGTATCCGCTGAAACGCTGGCGGGTGAAAAGCGGCCAGACGGCAGGACTGCAGGGAGGGGCGACGTCACCGGTGATTCGCTTTTACCAGCCGGTCAGCATGGCTGGTGAGCTTCAAGCGGTCTATGACTCATGGGAGAAGCGCGCGGACGACGCGACGAATATCCCTCGATACATCTACGGCGCCGAAAAAGTCGGTGGCGCAGGCAACACAGCCAGCGGTCTGTCGATGCTGATGGAGTCGGCCAACAAGGGTATCAAGGACGCGATCCGCCACATCGACCGTGGCGTGGTTCGCCGTGTCATCGAAGCGCTGTGGTTGTTCAACATGCGGTACTCCGATAACAACGCCATCAAGGGCGACTGCAAAGTCGTGGCCCGGGGCGCAAACGCGATGCTCCAGCGTGAGCAGACGCTGAACGCTCGCACGCAGTTCCTGGGCTTCACCAACAACCCGACCGACATGCAGATCCTCGGCCTCGAAGGTAGGGCCGCGATCTTGCGCAAGGTTGCTGAAAGCTTGGATATGCCAGGGCTGATCCCGACGAAAGCCGAGATGAAGGCCCGGGAGGAGCAGCAGCAGGCGCAGCAGGCCCAACAGCAGCAACAGCAAGCCGCTGCGGTGGGGCAGCAGGTCGAAGCGGAAACTGAGAAAACCGCTGCCCAGACAGCTGAACTGACCGCGAAGGCCGAGAAAACCCGTGCTGAGGCCCAGCGCCTCGGTATGAGCAACGGTGCCGTGGTAGCCCAACTTCAACATGCAGGTGGCGGAGCCAATGAAACCCAGCAACCAACAGTGGCAAGCCCTGGTCAATCTGACCAACAGCCCGGAATGGAAGCACCTCAAGGAGATACTGAGCAGTCATTTGATGGAGGCGCAGCAGAGCCTGGAGGGGGTGAACAACCTGGAGGGTTTATTCAGGGCCCAGGGCAGGGCGAGCCTGGCCAGGGAGCTGATCAAGACGTTTGAAGAATCCCGCGAGATGCTTGAGCGAATCCAGGCAAGCACCTCGCGGCCTATCCAGTAGCTACAGAAAAAGCCGCCCAACTTGAGGCGGTTTTTTTGTGGCCACTCTCCGGTCATTCGGCCAAGTGCCCGGAACCAGTAGCACACCCAGAAGCCCGGACCTGCCGGCTCTACCCAAGGAGAATACGATCAATGAGCACGCTACCCCGCAACGTACAGGCGCAAATCGATGAAGCAACGGCTATTCAGGAAGCGCTGAATAAGCCTGCCGAGAACCCCGCACCAGATGCGGCTCCGGCAGCAGATCCAAATGCGCCGGTGATCTCAGACCAACAAGCACCCGTCAAAACGGACCCGGCCCCCGCCGCCCGTAACGATGGTGCTGATTACTGGGAGCAACGCTTCAAGGTCATGCAAGGGAAATACAACGCTGAAGTACCCGCGTTGCAACAGGAAGTGTCCCGACTGACCGCAGAACTGGCGAAAGCGCAGCAGCCCGCAGGCAATGCGGTGCAGCGCGCAGTGTCGGATCTGACCCCCGAGGAAATTGAAAGCTACGGGCCGGACCTCATAGCACTTATCCAGCGAGTGGCTGGTGGCCAGGCTTCTGGCGCCAATCCCACGGAACTGGAGTCGATCAAAACCGAACTCGAGGGGCTGAAGCATAAAACCCAGCAAAGCGAGCAGGAAAAAGCCGAGCAAGCGCAGGAAGAGTTCTTCCGGCAACTGATTCAGCGCATTCCTGACGCTGTTGAGATCAACGGATTGCCCGCGTTCCATGAGTGGCTCAGCCACATGGACACGTTCACCGGCAAAGAGCGGCAGCAGCTTTTGATCGAGGCCCAGACAGCCAACGACGCATACCGCGTCGCCGCGCTGTTCCAGGCCTTCAAAGACGCGCAGCCCGCACCGGCAGCACCGAACCCAGGTCGCACCATCCCACCGGAAAACGTTCAGCCACGCTCCACTCGCACCGATCCTACGCCGCCGGCGGAGGGCAAGTGGTGGAGCAATGCTGAAATCAACGAGTTCTACAAGGATGTGGCGCTGGGCAAGCGGTACACGAAAGCCGAGGCGACTGCGATTGAACAGGACATTTCAGACGCGGTAGCAAACGGTCGCATTTCGCGATAGCACGCGCTCTGTAACGCCGCGAGGCGTCAGGAAATAGGAGCTACACCATGGCAGGTCCAGCACGCGCCCCAGGGCATCCAAACTACAGCTCGACCAGTGCATCGGGTTTCATCCCGGCGCTCTGGTCCGGCAAGTTGGTGCAGAAGCTGTACGCCGCAACCGTATTCGGTGAGATCGCAAACACCGACTATGAGGGCGAAATCAAGAACCAAGGCGACACCATCAACATCCGCACCGTACCGTCGATTGTCATCAAGGACTACGTGATCGGCGGCGGCGTTACTTACGAAAAGCCGGTAAGTGACAAGGTGCAGCTGCAGATTGACCAGGGCAAGTACTTCGCGTTCGAGGTGAACGACGTCGATGCTTACCAGGCCGATATCAAGCTGATGGACGAGTTCAGCACCGACGGCGGTGAGCAGATGAAGGTGGCTATCGACACCCAACTGCTGAACCGCCACTACGCCGACGCTGCAGCGGCCAACCGCGGCGACAACGCCGGCGCCAAGTCTGGCGGCATCAACCTCGGCAAAGCTGGCGCCCCTGTGCAGATCACCAAGGACAACATCCTGGATGTGTTGGTGGACTGCGGCACCGTTCTCGACGAGCAAAACGTTCCCGAGCAAGGCCGCTGGGTCGTTCTGCCTGCTTGGATGAACGGCATGCTGAAAAAGTCCGATTTGCGCGACGCCAGCATTATGGGCGATTCCACTTCGGTCTTCCGCAACGGCAAGGTCGGCATGCTCGATCGTTTCACCGTGTTCATCAGCAACAACACCACAGCAGTGGATGATGTCGCGGCCACCAAGAAGGCCAGCAACGTGATGTTCGGTCACAAGAAAGGCCTCACCTTTGCCAGCCAGATGACCCAAATGGAAACCCTGCCGAACCCGAACGACTTCGGGAAACTCGTTCGTGGTTTGAACGTGTTCGGTTCCGGCGTCATCGACCCGAAAGCGATCGGCAACCTGTACTGCAGCCGCTGATCACCCTCATCTCCACACCATAAGCGGCCGCCTGGCCGCTTTTTGCTTTTCTCGGAGAAAACCATGATTCGCGAATTGATTGAAAAGGCAAAAACAGCCGACAAAGACGGCTTGCTTGAAATGCTCAAAGGCCTGGGATTGAAGGCTGACCAGCGCAAAAGTGAGGACACACTTCGCTCCGAATTGCTCGCAGGGCTCGAGAAGGCCCTGGCTGATGAAGCTGACGACGAAAGCGCGCCGAACCCTGATCTGGAGCCTGGCAATGCCGGCACTGCTGGGCTCGCTGATCCCAAGACCACCGGCGATCCTGGCGTCGACACTGACTCCGCTGCGCGCGGGGTATCGGGTGAGGGTGCTGATCAAGCGTCGGAGGGCGACCAACCAGCCGGCGACGACGCAGCTGCCCAAAGTGCCGCTGTTGAAACTGTGCAGGTCGCTGCCGACCCTGGCCCTGGGCGTCACATCGGGCCGGTCACCTTGAATGGCGAAGACGGCCAGTTGTACATCCCGCAGGCGCTCGTCGACGAGATGAGCATCCCTGGTATCAACATGAAGTTGGTAGCGGGCGACCCGCCAACAGCCTCTGCTTTGGCCGAGGCCCAGGCGCCTGATCTCGACGACGTCGACGAGGAGGAGCGTTCGGTGCCGGTCACCGGCAATCGTCTGTTGCGCAACACCAGGACCGGCTGCGAGTTCGTATGGACTACCGAGCTGGCGAAACTTTCCTACATGCAAGAGGTGTAAACCGTGGCCGTGACGACTGTAGGCAACATCCTGACCCGCGCCAAAAAGATCCTGCAGGAAGTCACATCCAATGGCACGCGGTGGGCAAACACCGAGCTGCTGGATTGGCTGAACGAAGGGTATGCGGCAATTTGCAACATTAAGCCCAATGCCAGTTCTGTCACGGCCGAAATTACTTGCGCCCCGGGCACTAGGCAATCCATCCCCGAGGGCGGCCTGCGCTTGCTGGAGGTGGTGCGCAACATCACCCCCGCGGGCGGTGGGCTGAGTGTGATTCTCACGACCCGAGGCGCTATCGACTCAACCAGGCGCCGGTGGCACGCCGAGCAGCAGGTTGAGGAGATCGAGCAGTACATCTTCGACGAGGCGGCGCCGCGCCAGTTTTATGTTTACCCGCCGGCGATGGCCACCAGCAAGCTGGAGATCATCTACTCGTCGGTGCCAGACCCACACGCCCAGGCGATGGCCACCGACTCGGCCGCTGAAAAGATCCGCCTGGATGATTCGTTTGCGCCGGTGCTGGTGGATTACATCCTCTCCAGGGCTTACGCGAAAGACGCCGAACACGCAGCGAACCTCAACCGCGCAACGATGCACTTCCAGATGTTCCAGGCCGCCCTGGGCATGAAGGTTCAGACAGATCGCATGCTTGGCCCTCTGCCAGTCGCCGCCACATCCCAGCAACAGGTACCGCAGCAATGAATGTGAGCCAGCTGGTCGACCAGATCCTGCCAAACGTGCCGGGGGTGGTAATCGCCTCTATCCGTGACGGTGTGGCCTGGGCGCTGCGTGAGCTGTGCACAGAGGTGCCGGCCTGGAAAGTCAGAATCCAGCTGTCCGATGGTGAGCAGCAGATCACCGCCGGGCCAGGCCTTGAGCCGATCCGCATCCAGGCGCTGTATCAGGATGGTCGGCCTGCATATTGCCAAGTGTTCCAGCCTTCGCCGGACACTGTCATTGTCACCGGTGGACCTTCGGGGCTGACCGCTGATGTGGTCGTGCGGCCCACGTTTGGCTCCACTGTGGCGGTGCCCCCGGACTGGCTGCTGGACCGTTACTGTGAGGCGCTGACCCTGGGCACCCAGTACTGGCTGCGCAAGATGCCCGAGAAGCCATGGTCCGACATGCAGCGCGCCCTGATGGATCAGGCAGCGTTTTATGCCCTCTGCACCAATGCTCGATCTGAGGCGCTCGCCGGCCACCAGTACGGCAGCACAAGGATGAAAACTCCGAGGTTTCCATGACATCGATTGCGATCACGTCTTTCAAGGGCGAACTGCCAGCGCTGACTCCGCGTCTTTTGCAGCCAACCAACGCCCAGGCGGCCCGCAACGTCAATCTGCGCAAGGGGTCGCTGCGGCCTGAAAACGCGCCGCTGCCCGTGCTTGGGATTGGCGGCGTGATCAATCCGTCATCTATCTACCGGTACCCATTCGGTAACAACGGCGCCGGGTTCTGGTTTGCCTGGGGCGATGGCCAGCAGGTCAATGCAGCAAAAAGCCCGCTGGCGAAGGATGCCTGGTCGCGGGTGTACTGGACCGGAGACTCGTTTCCCAAGATGGCCCCCATCGGTGTCGCCACTCAGGGCGCTGGGCCGTACCCATCCGGGTTTTATCGGCTGGGCGTCCCTGCGCCGGTCAGCGCGCCATTGGTGACGGAGCCAGCCGGCGGTGAAGCGCCGCCCACCACCACCGTGGGCGCGACGTATGTGGTGACGTATGTCTCAGCCTATGGCGAAGAGGGGCCGCCCAGCCCTGCGTCGAACATCATCAACCGCTGGGACGGCGCGGGCGACCAGCTGCCTGGGAAAGTCAACGTTCAACTGCCGCCGTCGCCCAACGGACCGTACAACATCGTCACCAAGCGGCTCTACCGGTCGGAAAGCGGCGGTGAATTCCTGTATTTGGCTGACTTCCCTGTGGCCCAGGGCAGTTGGGTGGACGACGTGAACAGCGATGAGCTGGGTATTGCGTGCCCGTCGCTCACCTGGGATATGCCAGATCCGGCGATGGTCGGCCTGGTCGAGATGCCAAATGGCATATTTGCCGGGTTCTTCGACAACACGCTGTGTTTTTGCGAGCCGTATCACCCGCACGCCTGGCCGGTTGATTACCAAATTTCCTTTCCTGACAAAATAGTCGGGATCGGCGTCACCACCGCCGGGCTGGTGGTTGCCACCACCGGACGTCCGCGACTGGTAACCGGCACAACGCCTGCGGCGATGAGCGCTGCTGACCCGGATGCAGACCGTGTATGCGTTTCCAGGGGGTCGGTGGTCGATATGGGCGAGTACGTAGTCTATGCGTCGACTGAGGGGCTGGTGGCGGTGTCCGGCGGGGAGCCTCAGTTGATCACCGACGGGGTGCTGACGCCGGAGCAGTGGCAAGCGCTGAATCCCGCGTCGATCCATGCCTGCCGATACGAAGGCCGGTATCTGGCGTTCTACGACGGCGGGTGCTTTGCCCTGGCACCAGGCGAGGGGATCGAGTTCATCGACGCCCAGGCGGCCAACTCCTACTACGACATCGCGGCCTCCACGCTGTACCTGATCCAGGGCAACACAATAGCGAAGTGGCGTGGCGGCACACCAATGACATACCGGTGGCGTTCGAAAGTATTTGAGTTTCCACCAGGCTCAGCCAATTTCAGCTGCGGAAAGTTGGTGGCAGCGGCGTTTCCGGTCCGGTTCCGGGTTATCGCCGATGGCACTACCGCGCTCGACGCTGAAATTGGCAGCAACCAAATGTTCAGGCTGCCGCCGGGTTTCGCGGATGCGCGCGAATGGCAGGTGGAAGCGTCCGGCTCGACCGAAGTTTTCTCTATCCAAATTGCGAACACACCCTCTGAGTTGACCTAATGACGACAAAACGCTCAAGCCTTCCTGCACCCAGCAGCAAGGTTTCGGCGGAGTTGCGCCCGTTTTTCAGTGCTCTGACTGAGATCATTGAGACGGGCGAGGGGAATCGCGGGAATGGCCTCGACAAGAAGCTGACCTACCGGGATTTGCTGGAAAGCGGTGCGTTCACGCTCCGGCCAGGCTGGAAGCCAGGTGGTAACGGCGGATTGGTTCCAAGCCCTGGCGTGCCAGACCGGGCAATACCGCCTGCCCCTGTGGGGTTCCAAGGTGCTGGTGTGTTCGGCATGAACACCCTGACCTGGGATAACCCCTACAAGCTCTATCGAAACCACTCGCTGACCAACATTTACCGCAGTGAAACCGATAACTTCGGTCAGGCGACTCAGATCAGTCGCGCCACGGGCATGATGTACAGCGACCCAATTCGAGGCGATGCGGTAGACCCCAACGATCCCAAGAAAGGGAAAGTGTATTTCTACTGGATCACCTGGGTCTCCACCTCGGGCATTGAGGGACCTCCTAACAGTCCGGCCGGCACCGCAATCGAGGCGCAACTCGATATCGAGTATCTGCTCAAGCTGATTACCAGCCAGACCAGTCAGAGCGAGCTTGCGAAAGCGCTGGCGAAAGCCATCGACCTGGAAGGGCTGAATCAGACGATAGCAATGCTGGATGCGGCCGCGCAGTCGGCGAGGCTTCTGACGTCCGCTGAGCGATTCCTGCGCGATGACGACAACGTCCAGATCCGCCGGCAAATCACCGATATACGGGTGCAGACCGGCGAGGATGTGAAGGCGGCTATCACGCAGTTGCAGGAAGTCATTACCTCCGATCAGCAGGCAATCGCCCATCAAATCGATCTGATGCAGGTCAGCGTCGGTAAGGCCCAGGCCGATATCGTCGGCGAGCGCTCGGCGCGTATCACCCTGCAAGACGCTGCAACCCAGGCACTGAACGGCATGTCGTCCCGCCTTGAGACAGCTGAGGCGGTGCTGACCGGTTACAGCGAGACCTTTGCAAGTGCTTTGGAAACCCAGGTTCGCAACATGATGAGCCTGGTCGCGCGGATGGATAACACCGACGCGATATACGTCCAGGATCAGCAGGCCATCGTCAATGAGTTCGAGGCAACAACCCGGGCGATCACCACCTTACAAAGCAACTTGAACGATCAGTCAGCGGCGATCGAGCAGACCCTCAGCACGCATTCCTCGGCGCTTGAGGGGCTGTCGGCTCAATACACGCTCCGGCTCGACGTGAACGGACTTATCAGTGGTTTCGGCGCTTATAACAATGGGCAGGTGGCTGACTTCTCAATCTTGGCCAACCGCTTCTGGATCGCCACACCAGGTGCTCACGGGCCGAACTACGTGAACCCCTTCACCTTGGATAACGAGCGGGTCTACATCAACACGCTGCTGGTGAAAGAGGCATCCATCCAGCAAGCGCAGATCGGCCCCATCAGCATTGGCAAGCTGACAGCCAATGATGGATTCACGCCTATCACCACGATAGGCGGCCAGCTGCGCGCCGAGGCCATTGACGTGGCGAGCATCACTATCGGTTTCGGCCAGATTTACGGGCAGTTGGTGAGCTCGCAGATAGGTGCGGGCGGGCTGCCACGGTTCGTTATCGACCCGCAGGCTGGGATTTTCATGAATGGCCTCGTGGGCGGGACGCGCATGGTCATGACGGACCAGTACCAACACTGGTACGACGCCGCCGGCGGTCTGCGCATTGAAATCGGGGAGATGATGGTATGACGTCGATCATTCGCTGCCGTGATGCGAACCAGCAGGTCACGTTCGATAGCACGGTTCGAACAATTCGAAAAATGGAATCGATCCGAACGCAGAGCAACGTCGGCGGCAGTCTGGACCTGACGCAGTATGCGGGCTTCAAACTGGACATAAGCCTGATGCCTGCGGAAAACGTGGGGTTCTCACCTGTGCCCCTTGTGGTGATCAGTGCGGACGGCAATACGCTGACTTGGTCCTCAGCACCCGTATCCTGTTTTCTGATCCTTGGGATTTCTTCATGAGCATCGGTTTCAGGATCAAAAACGACTGGGGTAACCTCGCCGTCGACGAGAACAATCCAATATTCATCGCGGTCGGTGAGACTGCTGGGCACGTCGATAACGCCGGTTGGACCGATATCCGCCTTTACAAGGACAGGGACGGCATCCCGCCGGTGGCGATCTTCTTGGAATATACCTTCTACGGTGTATCAACCAGCCCGACGCCGCCCCTAGTGTTCGCCAGGCCTCGCAACGTCGCCTCGCAGGTGAACACCGTCATTGGCTACGTCGCCGCCAAGGGCGCTCCAGGCGCATGGACCGGAATGGTGGTGGTGTTCACTATCACGAACCTTCCAGGCAACCCCCAGAACACCGCCCAGCTTTATCCGCTCATGCGGGCTTATATGTGCGAGTTCCTGGTTGTCTTCTCCGGCGGGTATATCAGCGGCGAAACCCACGGCGTGCGTGTTTGGGCGCCGGGGTCATCGACGGTGGTGTTCGACTCCGGAAACAATGCCGTCAGCTACAAGCGATCCAATGGCGTCTGGAACTACAGTCACCGCGACCAGGTGCTCAGCGACCAATACCTCGAGGCCTGGAACGGTTCGGATACGTTCGGCGCTCGGAATGAATGGATGCTGATCAGTTCTATCGGGACTGGCTATTTCATGCGGTACAACGGTGAGGTGGCGGGCAGCAGGATGATTATTCCAGGCCTGGTCGGTGAGACCGTTCAGCGACTCATCCTCACCGGGCGGTCTGGCACGCTGATTCACATGCCATTTCTGTTCATCGAAACCCGCAGGCCAGTGCCTGAAGGTGTCGTACTGCCCACCGGCCCCGGCCCCGCGTAAATTCTTCAGGAAAAATCATGGCTACGACTCATATCTACCGCGCTGGCACGGTCAGCATCGCCGCGGGCGCTGTAATTGCGACCGGCGCGGGCACCGCCTGGCTGTCGAATGCGGCCAGGGGCGACGTGTTGTTGGTTCCAAGCGGGCAATGCTTTGAGCTGGTTACGGTTGAGACCGACAGCCGGCTGACGCTCGATGCGGCCCCGGCGGCGGCGATAAATGGCGCACCCTACGTCCTGCTTCGCTTTGCCACCGCCCAAAATGTGCGCGATCTCCTTGAGAAAGTAGAGGAGTTCTTGAAGGACAGGCAGGTCAGCCTGGCCGAGTTTGCCGACTGGGCTTCGGGTTCAGCCAACGGCGGGCCGAACAAAGACGGCAAATATCCGCTTACTGACCGGTATGGCACGGTCACCATGGCCGCATGCCCGGCCAGGCTCGCAGTTATCGCAGGTTCCGGCGGCGGAGTTGGTGGCGGGGCGGGAACGGTCAAGAGGCTCAATGACGTTGTACCGGATGAGAACGGTAAACTTACAGTTACCCCCGGCGATATCGGGGCGGCGACAGCGGACCAGGGCAATTTGGCGGATGGTGCCGTGCAAAAGACGCTGGCTCGCCTCTACAAGCCCTTGCTCACCGATGTGCTGGTGCTGGGTGACAGCCGCGCGTTTCAGTGCACCAAGGGCAACGTAGGCTTTGCCGACTGGGCTGTTTCTGAAACGGGCGGCCTTGCCGCGTTTCCGCTGGCCCTGAATAAAGGGATCGATGGCAACACCACTTCGCAAATGCTGGCACGGCTGCAAACCGATGTAATCGCCAACAGCAATGCCTTTGACGTGATGGTGCATTTTGGTACCGGAAACGACCGGATCAAAGGCATGACTCTGGAACAGACGATTCGAAATCTGGAGTACTTGTATTCGGCGTTGATCAAGCGGGCCAAGATAGTCATTGCCATTGCTGAAACGCCAGTAATGGGCGCTAACGTTGGGCTCCCTGCGCAGCAGACCGCGAACCATTTTGCAGTCCACAACTGGTATTTGAACGTTGCACCCAGCCTGGGCGTGGTGGTGGTGAACCCTTGGGACGAAATGGTTGACCCAGCATCCGGTTCGAATTTTTGGCCTTTGGGCGGACTGACAGGTGATGGTCTCCATCCCACTGCGGCAGGCGCGCGAATCATCGGCCGCAAGGTCGCTGAGGCATTGAGACGCCTACTCACCTTTCCGGCAGTGCTCCCAACCGCGAACGTTGCTTACGACGCGGCGCTGGTTCCTGGCGGCAGCTTGATTCCTAACTCGCTGCTCACCGGTACCAACGGTGTGCTGGGTGGCGGCAGCAATGCCACCGGCCAGTTGGCTTCATCCTGCACGTTGCTGGGTTCGGATCTCAACGGCCTGGCCGTGGCCGCTTCAAAGGAGGCTGCTGATTTTGGATTCAAACAGGTTCTGCGGATTACCGGTATGCCGAGCGGCACCACGCCGACGCTGACTCTAGAACAGTCGGTGGACGTCTCGAAAGTCGCAGTGGGCCAACGCCTGCGTGCGGTGGCTGGTTGGGAGTTCATCAGCGTGAATACCAGTGTGCTGCAGGTGGCCCTACAAATCGTGGCTGTGGGAGCGAGCGGAACCACCGTTGCCCAGATCGGGCAGAACCAGGAGCTAAATCACGCAATGCCAATCGGGACCATTGCCGGCACGCTTGTCACGCAGACGCTGACCCTCTCGGAAGTGCCCACCAGCCTCAAGCTTCGGCTGTCCATCATTTTCAAATCCGGCACCGGCCAGGACGCAACGATCAAACTGCGTCAGGCGGATCTGACACGACTTTTCGCGTGAGGGCTTATCAATGATCGAAACACAAGAGCAATTGCTCGCCCGGGTATTCAAGGGCAACCCCGATGCAATCTCATTTTGCGAGACGCTGTTCTCTATCTCGCAGACACTGGATGACATCGTGGACGGTGATAAGCCGCTGACCCCCAACGACGTCTACCAGGCGTTCTGGCTCGCGCTGATCGAGTTGCCCATCAATCCGTTCTACCGCCACTTCGAACACTTCGTTCGCCCGCTGATGGCCGGGGCACTCCAAGACTGGCGCGACAGCGTCACCCTGGAGAGAGAAGGGGACCACCACGGTCGTAGTCTGGCCTTTGTCTTGCGGGATCAGCTCACCGGCCTAGTGGTGCAATGCGCCTACCTCATCGGCGGGAGCGCCTGGATGGCCGAAGTTTCCGCCGGCATACGTCGGTTTTTCCACGACGAGACCTTTTCCGCCTACAACCAGGAATTGATCAAGGGAGGTGCACAATGAGTGGCGGTGGTGGAAAAACCGATAATTCGATACAGGACACGCCCGAACAGAAGTATGCCGCTCAAGTGGCTGCGGAAAAATGGAACTACGCCCAGGAAAGGTTGGCGCCGGTTGAAAACGCGTACATGAAGCGCGTGGATGACATGGATTCGGCCGGCAGCATGGCCTACGTCCGCGGCAAGGCGAACGCGGGAACTCAACAAGCACTGGCGTCGGGCCTGAAGCAGGTCGACCAAGGCATGGCCCAGCAGTACGGCCTGAATCCAAACAGCGGCCGCTCCGTCGGTGCCCAGGCCGATCTGGCCGCAAGTGTGGGGGCGGCGGGCGGCGATACCATGGCCCGTGCACAGTTCGAACAGAAAGGGCAGAAAATCGCCGGGCTCAGCAGTGTGGCAGCCATCGGCCAAGGGCAATCGTCCCAAGCACAGGCGGGCCTCAACACCGTCGCCAACCAAGCTGCTCAAGACGCCCAGTCCGCAGCGTTTACGAATTTCAATCGCAAGTCTGCAAACCTGCAACTTGCAGGTGCCGCTATGGGAGCTGTTGCTGGCGGAGCAGCCTACGGACTTAACAACATGGCCCCAGCCAAAACAAATGTGGCCAACTCAACCGTCCTCAATCCTAAAGGGCTGAGCGGGAATATTTACGACAGCGCCAACGGCGCCGCCAATTTTGGGGGGTATGCCTAATGCCTTACTACGTCGATCCGAATGCAGCGTTCGCTGGAAAACAAGGTGCTTCCACGGTGCTGGGCCAACTGAGTCGCTCCCAATGGGACGATTGGAAATCTCGTTTTCAGCCCTACGTCGACAAGCTGGCCAACATCGCCACCAGCGAATCTTTCGCAGGCGAGCAGGCTGCAACCGCCACCGATTCGGTAAATAAAAGCTTTGATAGCGCGGCCCAGGGTTTGCAAATGCAGCAGCAGGGAATGGGCTTGATGCTGTCACCCGCACAGCAGGCCGCCCAGGACCGGAAGATGCAACTTGGCCGAGCATCTGCAACTGTGGATGCGAGCAACAACGCCCGCGTTTCGGCGCGCGACCTGCAAGAGCAAATCATGGCCGGCGGGATGGGCCTCAGCGGATTGAAGCCGGGGAGTTAAATTATGGGATATGGACTGATTGGTCTTAAGCAGGAAATGCAGGGAGAAGCCATGCAAGGCCTCTCGCAGGTGTCTCAACAGCAACAGCAAGCCAAGATTGCCGAGGACCAGATGAATCAGCAGGCCAAGGCCAATACTCAATCCAGCAAGGTAGGCATGGCTACAACAGGCGCCATGGTGGGCTCAGCTTTTGGCCCTGTTGGTACGGCAATCGGAGCGGGGATTGGCTACATCGCTGGGTCGTTTATGTAGATAGCTGCGCTACACTCAAATTTTTATTTCTTTGAGAATCGCTAATGGAACTTGCGCTTTGGTTTATCGCCATCTTGCTTCTGCTCATTTACTTGCTGCTCCGTCAGGCGGTACAGCTGCTGAGGAAAGATATACCTAAGCTGATCAGGGTTGCCTCAGACTTGAATGTAGAGCGATTAGATCAGGTTACGGAGCGGGTTGAGGATGTGCGCGGAAGCATCGATTCAATCGCTTTAAACCGCTTGCATGAACTGGAGCGGTGAACACAAACAACCTTTTTCATTGGACTACAGCAGTCATCCTGCCGAGTGATGTCCGGGAAATACTATTGTCGGGAGACAACAATGGCAGGCGGATTCGATACCCGTGGCGGAATGGATGGCTTCACCCAAGGCTTTGGCCTGGTAAGCAATCTCCTCGCGCAGAAGGACCAGCGAGCACTCCAGCAGGCTCAACTCGCTCAACAGGCAGAGGACCGGCAATACGGTCGCGAGATCCAGCAGCAGGAGATGGGCCTGCGCAAAGACGACTTGGCGTATCGCCGGGAAACTGATCAGCGAAACTACACTGACACTCAGGCCCAGCGTCAATACCTCCACCAGCGCGATTCCGATAACGCTGCGCGCCAGGATCGCCAATTCCAGGCAACCTACGGCCTTCAGGTGGCCGGTCAACGGCAGGCGGCGGCGAGGATGCAGCGCGAGGATCAGCGCTTTGACCTTCAGCAACAGCAGCTGACCCGCCAGATCGGCCGGCAGGACAAAGCGGAGATGCAACAGCAGGATGCGCTCACAGCGAAATCGGCTTATGCCAAAATCGCCGCCGGCGGTGACCTGGATGACAACGATCTCGAAGTCTTCAAGCGCAACCCATGGATGGACCCCCGGCACGTACTTTCTCCCGCGATGCAAGGCGATGTGGCCACCGCCGGCAAAGTATTCACCGGAGAGCTCAACTCCAATGCCCCGGAAGCCTTGGATGCTGTAAATCGGGTGTTCGGTCCTGACATTCAGAAGGGGGGCGGCGGCAAAAAGCGCATTGTTCAGGTGATGCCCGGCCAGACCGAGGGCACGGTGGTGTTTGAGCTGGAAGTCACCGGTGATGACGGGAAGAAATACACCGCGCCCATGACCAAGAATCGTGGCACAGCGAACGATGCTGACGACGAAGTGCTCGAGGTGCCCATTGAGAAGTTGGTTGACCGTGTGTCCGGCTACAAACTGCTGAGCGGAGTTTTCAACACCCCTGAAAACAGGCAGGCCGCGCTGCGGTATGGTCAGCAAATGGGGCTGGCCCCGAAAGATCAACTGAGCAAGCCGCTTGCGGCGCCGGTTCAAAAAGCCGAGGACAAGGATCTGGAGGCGATCGCTGCCGCGTCAACCATGAACGATCAGTTGTCGAAAATCGGTGAGCAGATCACATCCGGGAAGCTAAACCTCGGCCCGGTCAATAACAAACTCGCAGCGGCGCGCAACGCGATGGGCATGAGTACCGAGGAGTCGAGGAACTACGGCTCGCTCAACTCGACACTCGAGCAATTACGTAACGCCAGTCTGCGACTCAATGCTGGTGTGCAGACGGACGGTGACGCACAGCGGGCCTGGAATGAGCTCATCACCAACATCAACGATCCGGCGCTGGTGCAGCAGCGCCTGACTGAAATCCGTGCCCTGAACGAAAAGGCAATGGAGCTCAAGACCAACATGATCCAGCAGCGCCGGCACAACGCCCGCGCGGAGCCTTTGGACATTGGCACGGTCATTCCGCAGGTCGATCAGAAGCGTGGTCTCAGCATGCCTTCGACTGGAGCACAGCCTCGTCAGCCAGCAACATCCTCGAAAACGCCAACCACTGAGCTGCCGCACGGCGCCAAATTCCTCGGCTTCGAATAAGGAGCAAGTCATGCCAATCGCAAAGTTTGAGATGCCGGACGGCCGTATTGCTCGTTTCGAGATGCCCGATGGAGCCACCCCGGAGCAGGCTCAAGAAGTGTTCTCCCAGATGGCCAAGATGAGCGCGCCCGCCGCGGACGCACCAAAGAAGCCAGCAGCACCAGAGGTCGGCGCTTTTCGGGCGGGCTTGCGAGGCCTGAATGACGGCCTGACCTTCGGTTTTGCTGACGAAATTTCCGGCGGCCTTGCGGCAACGCTGGAGCCATTGATCGGTACCGGCAACCCAGGCAAGACCTGGCGGGAGCGATATGACCAGAACGTCGCGGGCGAGCGCAACCTTGATGCGGCCTCACGCGACCAGCATCCGGTTGCAAATATCGGCGGCGGATTAGTCGGTGGTGTTGTTCCAATGCTTGCCAGCGGCGGTACCACTGCTTTGCCAGGCCTGGCGGCTCGCGCTTCGGCAGCGGCAGCTCCCACGACCGCGCAAGTTATTGGTCGGTCGGCAGCCACCGGTTCGGCTTACGGCGGGTTGTATGGCCTGGGATCAGGCCAGGGGGATCTCGCTGACCGCATTCCTAGCGCAGTGGAAGGGGCGGCACTCGGGGGTGTTGTAGGCGGTGCTTTACCTGTGGCAGCAGTAGCCGCCGGCGCCGTCAAGCGTGCGCTGACTTCATCAGAGAACTCGGCAAACCGTCAACTTCAGCGCGCGCTTGAGCGAGACGGCATTAGCCTTGAGGAGTGGCAGCGTCGGGTTCAGGCCATGCGTGAAGAAAACCCGGCCGCTCTGCCCGTCGACGCTGGGGGCGAGAACGTAGCAGGCCTTCTGGAGCGTGTAACGAATACGCCAGGTGCTGGGCGCACCAAGATCATTCCTGCGCTGAATGAACGCCAGGCAGTTCAACCTGATCGCGTAGCTGAGCAACTCTACAGGCTGACCGGCGCAGGTCGTGGCCGTGACAAACCGGTGGCTATGTCCGATTCCAAGGAGATGACTATTTGGCAGCCGCCTGCACCGGGCTCGCGTGAGGGCGATGCGATGTCGAAGGTCGCCGACGATATGGCCGCCGGCGGCACACCAGAACAGCGCCGGAGTGCCTACCGTGCCCTTGAAGATACGATGAAAGAGCGCGCCAAAGCGGCCGCGCCCTTATACGAGCAGGCTTACAAAGAACCGGTGCCCTGGACCAAGGAGCTTGAGGAGTTAATGGCCCGCCCGGCTATGCAGACGGCATTCCGTGATGCTAAGACGCGCGCTGGAAACCAAGGCCGCCCGTTCTACGGGAAGTTTGTAGAATTGGCCGACGATGGAACGTTCACCGTCAAGGATGTGCCCAGCACCGGCGACCTGGACATCATGAAGAAAAACCTCGATGACCAGATTGGCGCGTTCATGAGGTCGGGGGAGAAGGGCCGGGCAGGCGACATCATCAACATCAAAAACAAGCTGCTCGGCATCATGGATGAGCACAGCCCCACCTATTCCAAAGCGCGGAAAGTCTGGTCTGACGACTCCAGCTATATGGGGGCAACGGAGAAAGGGCGCGATCTGATCTTCAATCAAAAAATGAGTCCCGAGGAGTTCGCAGACACGTTCCGTAGAATGTCGCCTGCCGACCGAGAAGGCTTCGCGACCGGCGCGGTTTCGTCTGTGATCGGCAAAATGGGCAGCAAGACCAGCACCTATTCGGATGTTGTTCGAGATCTCAACTCACGGAACATGCGCGAGAAAATCGGCGCAATGTTGCCGAATAAGGCTGCGCGGGACCGCTGGAACACCTTGCTCGATCAGGAAGTGGCGTCGACTGCTCTCCGCCAGCGAGCAACCGGTAATAGCGCTACCGCTCGGCGAATGGCCGAAGTTGATGATGAAAGCGGAGCGGTGGAAAGGGCGGGCGGAGCGCTTGCTGATCTTATGGGCGGGCGGTTCTTGGCGTTGACCGGCAAGACTATCGCGGCTGGCTACAAAGGCACCCGTGATCGATTGCACGCTCGTTCGGATGACGCTGTAGCTGAGCGCCTGCTCAAGCCCGAAGTTGCTGCGAAGGCTCAAGACGTTCAGCCGATGCCCGCGATCGAGGCACCGTCGCAAATAGCTGCACCGGGTGCTGTTATTTCAGCCCTGGGAGGCGATGAGTCGGAACAACAACCAACCCCGCCCGAGGCGTCGCGCGCGTCAGTCGCTGCTGGTATTCAAGGGGCTGATCGCACCTCCCCAGCACCTGTGCCAGGGCAAATCACTGCGGGCAACATTGATTTGAACGCCAGGCCCACGGTCAGGAACGCAGACGGCTCGATCAGCACCGTTCGATCAATGTCGATCGGCATCGATGGCAAGGAAGTGCTCATTCCCACAGTAAGCGATGACGGCAGGATCATGTCGGACGACGAGGCGATCCAGACTTATCAGCGCACCGGCAAGCACCTCGGTATGTTCAAGAACCCCGAGAGCGCTAATGCGTACGCTGAAAAGCTGCACGAGGACCAGGCGGAGCAATATGGCGACAAGGATGGCGCCAAGCCCGGTGACGTTCTGCCGGAGGCTGGTGACGATCAAGCCGCCTTGCCCCCTGCCAAAGCGCTGGACCTCGCTGCTCGAAGTGCCGCTACCTCTCCGGATAACGATCTGCCTGAACCGAGTACTGCCCAGAAGGAAGCGGGCAACTATCGCAAGGGGCATATCAAGCTGCAGGGGCTGAACATCGCCATCGAAAACCCACGCGGTTCTGAGCGGAAAGGCGTCGATGCGAACGGCAAGGAGTGGTCGCATTCCATGTCCGACCATTACGGCTACATCAAGCGCACCACCGGTGCTGATGGCGACCAGGTTGACGTGTACGTCGGTCCTGAGCCTTTCAGTCAGCGTGTGTTCGTCGTGGACCAGAAAGACCAAGGCTCAGGCAAGTTTGATGAGCACAAGGTCATGCTGGGTTACACCAGCCAGACGGCGGCGATCAAAGCCTACAAGTCAAACTTCGACAAGGACTGGAGCGTGGGCGACGTCACCGAGATGAAAATGCCGGAGTTCAAGGCCTGGCTCAAGGCTGGCGACACCGCCAAGCCGCTGGCAGCCGCGGCTTCGAAGCCAACTGTGAAGTCCATCAATGCCAAAATGGCAGCGGTACGCCTCGGAGGAATGAGCGCCGAACGCAAGAAGCAGGAGCTGGCCAAGCTGGCCCAGGACCGGGACCAGCTCGCCAGTTGATCGAAAGCGGCCCGCTGGCAAAGGGGCCGCACCCCACTTAATCCGGCCGTGAGGCCCCACCCAGTAGGTACTCCAGATGCCTGGAAAATCTCCAGATCCGACACTTTTCACTGATTCAGACCGCCTGAAACCAGGTGAGCGAGAGCCAATCCGCGCGCTGAACCCGCTGCCGTTGGACGGCCAGGTGCTCTGTTCATGCGGTTGTGGCTGGTTCGGCCCCGCCGGGCAGCGCCAGGACGGCGAGTGTCCCGCGTGTCGCTCTACTGCGGCAAAAGCGCCCAGCAAGGCGGTGATCCATGTTTACGAGACCCTGGTCAAGTTGCTGAGCGACAGCAGTGAACGACTCAAGGGCGCCCAGATTGACTGCATATCGCTGCGCGCGATGGTGGATCAGTCGGTCCAAAATTGCCGAACGCTGCAGGACGTCCAGACGCCACTCACCGCAAAGGCAGCTGCATTTGACGCCTCAATGAAGCTGATCGGCCTGCCGAAGGATGCTGCTCCTGATGTGTTTCCTGGCGTTGTTCAGTCCATTCTGCACGACCAGCTCCGCTACACCATGCACCGCGACGTGCTACGGCTCGACCAGGCCGCATGGGATGCCGTACAGGACTTCCCACAGCACAAGATGTCTGCGGCTGATTACGACCAGGCGGTTGACCGGCAGATCTCGCGCTGGCGCCAAATTCAACACCAGGCAGAGATGCAACGTCAGGCACAGGAAATAGCCGAGGCCGAGCAGCTTGATGCGGCGGGCGAGCAGCCGGTCGAACCTGAGCAAGTTGAAGGGGAACTGCTGGAAACTGAGCAACCCGAAGCTGCTGGCTAGCGGGCGAACCACCAATCGGTGAAGTTTGATTCTGATCAGTGTTAACGCCCGAGGTACGAATGGGCGTGATCAAACCACCAAAACTGTTAATTATTCAATATCAGCCAATAACTCTAAGTCGTAATCAGGGGCGCTAGCCTTAAGTCCGAATTCCAATCCGGCCAAGCCACTACTTAGGGAGCCACACAAAAAGCGAAATAGCTCTTTCGCGCCGAGTTGATCACGCATGGTCTTGATAGAGGCTTTGCCTGCTTCGTCAGCAGCATTCATCAGTTCATCGAATGTCTCACCCATGGCATCGATGATGCTGTGATTCAGCTGGAAAAGATTCTCAATCTTGCTCTTTACGCTAGGCGTTTGGAATGATAACTCGCTCGCAAGGTGAGCAAATTCGTTGCGCAATTTTCTACATATTGAAAGAGAATCTTCGATGTGACTGTTTATTAGATTCAACTTTGCCGCAATCTTTATCTTTGTTCCAAAATCACCAATGGCTTGGCCTGGTGAAAAAATGCTGTTCTTCTCGGACGGAGAGGTATTGAAATAAACACGTAATATCTTTGTCAGTGAGTCATCTAGCCAAGCAGCAGCCAAAACTATCGTTCCTCTATCTGACTCACCCTTTAAGGATTGGACTATCGCCGTAAATGCGTCTGCCATCGCGATGCTTCTGGGATCTGGGGTGCTCATTGGGCCAACTCTTTAAACGGTGTATCCCTCCAAACTAACACAGCTGAATGGGAGCTCCCTTTGGATTTTCTACGTTACTCGCGGGCCCAGGCGTCGATGAACCCCTGGCGCTGGCGTCGCATATGCAGACGACCCGGGGCAACCTGCCCCGCTTGTCAGATATCTCTTACACGAAATTGATCGCGCGCCCGGCCCGATGTTAACTGTACATTCATACAGCTTTTGTAAAGGGCGCGCGGCATGGGCTTCAATATTTTGGGCCCGATAGGTGCCGGTGGCGTCAAATTGCCCCTGTGCTCGTTCCAGGTGCCAGCGGGCTTTTGAGCGGGTCATGACGGTGATCGAGCGCCTGGTGCCCGCCGTCGAGATCTACAGCATTGATAAGAATAAGTTGCATACTATGGACGCCCAAAGCTAGATAGGGCGCCCATGGACATTGACGCTTGCTCTTACAGAGATATCCCTTGGCTACCGTTGAACATATTCATTTCAGTCCGCATGCCTGCGTCAAATATAATTTCATTGGATCCGCGCGGGTCGAGGAAGCTTTGAGGTGGCAGTCGTGGGTGTACACGACTGGCCCTTCTCCAGGAAGGAAAGGCCCAAGGCTACATGAGATATTTTTACGAGACTACCAGCGCATCAAGCAACTTCAGTTCGGTTAGTTTTGAGCAAATGGCCGAGATATCGTTCTTGCCTAGGAGGAAATATGGATTTGAAGCAACAGGAAGTAACTTCGGAGGAGTTCGAGCGGTTCTTCACAGGATTCGAGGCAGAGAACATCCTCGAATGCCATGATCTGGCTGTCAAGCTGGCTGATTTCGCAGGTGAGCCTGCCGCGTTCGTCTTACAGTGCGCGGCAACGATGATGCTGCACCCTAGTGACAAGAGGGTCCCCTTCAGGCCCCTATGGCGTACCGAGCGAGAGACAAGCGCGCGTATCGGCGACTTCAATAGCAAGGCAATGCAAGCGCTCGCTAATGCCACTCCTCTTATCAAAAACCATGAGTTGCGGGCTCGACTCAGCGATTTGGTATGGCTGGAAGTGCGTGACAAGGAACAGCCAAAGATTGCTGTCAGCGCATACATACAGTCTGCCAAGCGACTGTTTGAGGCCGGACGAAACTTTCCCGCATTTGCCAGGGTTGAGCGCGCGCTAATGCTCGTTGCTTCGCTACGACAATTGACAGACCGTAGCGCTGTATATGATTACATGAATGAGCTTTTAGCTTCGGACGAACTGTTGCGCTCTGACGTCAATCTGCTGAGGCTTTGCTGGGAATACCGTATAAAAGATGATGATTTCCTCTATGCCAAGGCGCTCGAAACACATCGACATTTCTTTGATAGTAAACAGTATCGGATTGCAGTTTCAGTTCTCGAGACATCACTCAAAAGCTGTCATGGGGACAAACCACGCTCCCATCAAATCCTCCAGCTAATTGCCGAGTGCCACGAAGCGGAAGCGCGGGTGCATAAAGGTTCTATCGCCGCGTCCTGCTACATGCAGGCCATCGAAGCCCTAGAGCGCATACCGGGTACGCGGTCTAAGCGAGACGAACTCTACAAGGAATTGAGAGAGGCACAACGTGATATCCAACATGAGATGGGGCTTTTCTCTCATTCATTCGGAAGTCTGCGTGAATATGCCGAGCATGCAGAAAAGGTTACTGAAGGGACAGACGTGTATGACTCGATCTTCCGACTCGCTTTTGCCATATCAAAACCTTCTGATCTTGAAACCTTAAAAGATACTGTCGGATCGAGCTTGGATCCATTGTTGGCTGATTTCGGTGGGATTCATATCGACCATGAGGGGATGACAGTCGCGGTTACGCCAAGTGCTGCCGAAGGCGAGGACGCGCAAGCAGATACCGCCCATGACTGGGCTATGCAGAGCCTACGGAACGATCATACATTAGAGGTCAATGCCAGAATCCTGCCCGCCTTGGACGGTATTGCGAGCAAATATTATTTTCATGAGGAGATCTTGGACTCTTTCTTGGCGAGAAACCCGCTAGTACCGGATGGTCATCAGGAGTTCTTTTCGCGTGGTCTGGTGGCGGGACTAAATGGCGATTACCTTTCGGCAGTCCATTATCTCATCCCCCAGTTAGAGAACTCCCTGCGTTATCGCTTAAAGCAGTTCGAGAAGGAGCCTTCAAAGCGATACCCGGACAACTCTCAGGAGCGAGACGGCCTAAAGGCCCTGCTCGATGAAGAGTTGCTGATTGCTGATCTGGGGGCGCCGCTACTCGGAAATTTACGGGCTATTCTATTGGATAAAGTGTATGGGGACATGCGCAACCACCTGTCCCATGGATACGTGCCTGCCCACGTCTTCAAGGGTGATGCAGCGGTCATGCTGTGGTGGCTGGTGTTGCGAATGGTTCTGACGCCCTACATCAAGTTTTGGGAACAGAAATACGGCGACAATTTTCGAGATGAAATCAGATCAGGACGCTTCGACTTTACCACATCCATTAACGAGAATTAATTTGACAGTACGTGTACTGCCTGCGGGAGTTTCGCAAGACTTTCTATCTCGATCAGGCATCACCATGCGGTCCTTGCCCTGGACCGTTAGGTGCCGGATGCCTCTGCGTTCTACCATGTGATTGACGTGCTGTTGAGCAGCTTCTTCGCGGCGCAGGCCTAGCAACACGGCTAGAATCGCCCCATCACGTAGCCCTCTCACCGACGTATTATCCAGCGCATCAAGCATCGCCTAGGCCTAGTGACCATCTAGGGCCCGGGTCTTGCCTTGGATAGTTTGAATCCTAGCTCGCTTCACGCCATGCACCGAGTTGCCACCGGCCACCGCGCGGCTGGCTCATAGCTGCCTGTCATGAATGATTCCATCAGGCCAGAAGAGTTGCTGTTCGCAGTCGACCGCAGATTTCGGTATGGACAAATTAGACTCTGAAAGCACTCCATAGGTGGATATCTATGGACACGGTTTATTCAGCGAAAAACTAGAGTTAGCGCCGCTTCCACTCATGTCCATGGGTTGACATCTTTTCTTTACATTTATGAGGCCTTCGCCGACCTGACCGGTATTGCCGGCCTGGATGTGCTCGGGCGCCAGATCCGCGCACGGGTCTTTCAGTGCACCGGAATCCCGGTGGGCGTCGGAATGGCCCACACGAAGACCCTGGCCAAGCTGGCCAACCATACAGCGAAGCGCTTGCAGGCCCAGACCGGTGGTGTAGTGAATATCACCGACCCGGTAAAGCGTGACTGGGTATTGCGCAACACCGACGTTTCGGAGGTGTGGGGTGTTGGCAGAAAGATGAAACTTCACCTGGACACGATGGGCATCAAGACAGCGATGGATTTGGCCAAGGCCGACCCCTGGACGCTCCGCAAGAAATTCAGCGTGGTGATCGAGAAGACTGCGCGGGAGCTGGCCGGCACGTCATGCCTCGAGCTGGACGAGCCCGACCCACCGAAGCAAGAGATCTGCTGTAGTCGGATGTTCGGCAAGCGCCTGACTGAACTGGCGCCGATCAAGGAGGCGGTGGCCACCTACATGATGAGGGCATCCGAAAAGCTTCGCGCTCAAAACTCGCTCTGCAA
Source organism: Pseudomonas sp. G1002 (assembly GCF_013385455.1). NCBI lineage: Bacteria > Pseudomonadati > Pseudomonadota > Gammaproteobacteria > Pseudomonadales > Pseudomonadaceae > Pseudomonas > Pseudomonas sp. G1002. The sequence continues at coordinate 77,987 of NZ_JACAPY010000006.1, read as the reverse complement.
AAAGGTCCGCGTCTGCATCCGCACTGGGATGTTCAATCCGGAGGAGGCGAAGTATGCCAACGGCGTGGTGGTCGATATGCCGTACCCCACCGATGACGTGCGCCTGCTCACGAAAGCCGCTGTCGAAGCGCTCGACAGGATCTTCAGCCCAGGTTTCAAATACAGCAAAGCCGAAGTGATGCTGCTCAACCTTTGCCAGCCAGGAGAATACACCGACGATCTGTTCGCGATATCGCAGCCGGCCGAGGCAACCCGAGTGATGACGGTTCTTGACCAGATAAACGAGCGCTGGGGGCGCGGCACGCTTCGCGCCGCCAGTGTGCCGTCGAACCCGGACTGGGGAATGCGCCGCGAGATGATGAGCCAGAGCTATACAACGCGGCTTGATCAGCTATGGACGATCAGCTGCAAATAGGCACCACCACCGAAACCCATTGCAAAGGATTGCAAATGACAAACCCAATCGTTCCATGGATGGGCGTCAGGCGACCGATTTCGGATTTTGCCTTGACATTAGTCCACTTTACGCTGGTATCAGCTCGCTGAGGCGGATCGCCAACGCTGATCTAAGTAATTCGAGACCGTGGGAGTCATTGCTATACTCGAGGTATCTGATGTGTCGCAGATCAAATGGGATATCTGCGTTGTTGTTTGTGATAATGATCACCTCTTTGCCCCAAGCGTGCGCCAGCCCGAGCTCGTAAAACACGTTAGGATTTTTGCCTGAGCAGTCAAACACCACCACAGCAGACCGATCTATAAGATTTACGACATCATCAATGACTGCGGCGTTCTGCCAGATATTATCCGCACGATCGCACGCTAGACCGGCACTAATGCAGGCCTGTTGAATTACCTTCCAGACTGGCATGAATGACGGGCCGAAAGGCATCATTGCGGACACAAGCTTTGGGTTTACTTGGGGATGAGCTGGCAACCGGAAAACGGAGGGTGCCCTTGCTGGCTGGCGTATTTCGATGTGGAGAATACGAAATAGATCAGCGCTTTTGATTGCCCAATGCGATCTGTTGAACTCTGTCAGCCCCCTCCCGGATGTGGAAATTTGAAAATTCCTCGCCAACCTAATCAGCTCGCCATGCGGTATCGGAGCGATATTTCTTTCAAAAATCACTTCAAACTGAATTTCTCGACCAACAATTTTAGCGCTCGTGATTCTACCTACATGAGCGAATTGGTCGTCTATGCCTCTAGATTCCTCGGCGAATAGGCACGGCATTTCCTGCAAAGCGGACAGATCCAAACCGGCTTTCGGTTTGAACTGAGCTTCAAGATGTGGCTCCGTGAATTCAAAGACGCGATCTAATGAGAAGCTGTTAAAGCCTTCCGTCCATGGTCCATACCGCATGAGTAGGTTGTACATCAGCCTCATCCCCTAAGCCTGAAAGCTGTCATTAAGCTGGCATAACCGAGCCAAAACCAGCCCTATAAGTACAAAAAAGGCACTTGCGAGAAACGCTAAGTGCCTGATTTGTATAGCTTGTTTGGTGGAGCCGGGGGGATTTGAACCCCCGTCCGCCAGTACTCCGCTGTCGGTACTACATGCGTAGCCGTTTCTATTAAGTTAACCCTCAGCGACCCGAAGGGCAGGGTGCTTTGGGCGAGTTGTGTAAGTTTTAGCCGCTTCGTCCACAACGTACTGCACGGCGATTCTGTTCTATATGACAATCACTTTGGGTTTACAGACATCCCCTGATGATTGCTGGACCCGAAGGTACCAGGAGGGAAGGGCTAAGGCTGCTTACGCAGCGAGAGCGTATTCCCCGTAGGTTTCGTCATTGGCAACTATAAGAAGTTGCAACAGTGGATTTACGAGTTCTGTTACCAACTCGGCATGCACCTAAAGTTTCGCAACCGGCGTCGAATCCTAAACGGCCCCGTGCTTGTAACTCGTTGTTTCTTAGTGAGTGACAAGCCTGTGCAGTGTACGTCAATCGGTCACAGAAGGCCAACCCGAAGGTTGGCCTCGGGCAATCAGCGAGTTACTGATTGCCGCCTTTGTCCGAGTCTTGCAGGCTTTGCAGGGCCTTGGAGGTGATCTCGATGCATTTCTTGTCATCGCCTGCCGCATGGGCTGCTTTGGCTTGGGAAACGGCGGTGTCGATTTCGCCAGATTTGCCGCTGGTGTCGGTGGCGAGCAACGCTTTCCCGTTGTTGATTTTGTCCAGGTTGATTTGGCACAGATCGTCTTTTGTTCCGGCCGCAAACGCGGGGGACGCCAGCATCGCAGCGGTAATGAACAAACCAGCAAGAGCGGAACGCTTCATGGGTATCTCCTTGTGCAAATAGGGCTCGATGCTGCCGGTTTTCCGTGCAGCCAGCGAGGTCACTGATGAGCCTCGTTTGTCGAGGCCTATGCAGATGACTACACCGGCGCGCAGGGGTTCTGTTTTGTCGCTGGATTAGTCGAAAAACCCCGAAATCATTAGGTTTTGCACCCAAAGAGGGCGGCCCTAGTGGGCGCGCGCCTGGGTTACTCGATCCACCAGGTACACCAGGCCGTGGTAATCAATTCCACCGTGTTGTGTCAGGCCAATCTCACACGTACGGCTGGTGGAGATGCCTTCGCTGCAATATTGCACGGCGTCTTTGAGGCTGCGCAGTGAGTGCGCATTCAGCTCCGGCGTGGTGAAGCCTTTGTCGCCGGCAAACCCACAGCAGTGAATGCCTTCAGGGATCACCACGTTTTTGCTGCAACGCCTGGCCAGGTCGATCAGCGCCTGGCTCTCTCCCAGGTGTTGGGTGCTGCAGGTGACGTGCACGGCGATCGGAGCTTCCTGGGGGGTGAAGTCGAGGCGGTCCATCAGGTGCGTGCGGATAAAGCGTACCGGGTCGTAGAGGTCGAGGCGGGTTTCAGCCATGTCCTGGACCAGGCGCAGGGTGCACGGGCTGGTGTCGCAGTAGATCGGGTCGAGGCCGCCACGGCTGGCGTGGAGCAGGGCGCCGATCAGTTCCTGGCGTTTGTGTTCGGCTTGTTCGGCGTAGCCCTTGGATGCGAATGGTTGGCCGCAGCAGAGGTTGTCCTGATTGTCGGGGAAGACTACCTGGTAACCGGCTTTTTCCAGCAGGCCGCGGGTTTTGTCGTACAGCGACATCTGTTCGTGGTCGCCGGCTGCCGGGCCCATCGCGCGTGATACGCAGGCGGCGAGGTACACCACGCGGGGTCGCTCATCGCTCACGGCGGGGCTGAAGCGAATGGCCTTTTCCGGTTGCGGCATGGCGTTGGTCCACTGGGGGATTTGCCCCTTGGACAGGCGGGTCACCGTGGCCGAGAGCTTCGCCAGTCGCGGCGCGCCCAGCAGCATGCGCGCGCCGTTGGCCACGTGCAGGGTGAAGCGCGCACCTTGCAGTGCCGTGGCGAAGTGCGTCGACAGCCATTCGGCGGTTTTCGTACGGTCGGCGTCGCGGCTGCGCAGCTTTTTCACCAGGTCGCCGGTATTGATGCCTACCGGGCAGCGTTGGGCGCAAAGCCCGGTGGCCGCGCAAGTGTCGATGCCCTGGTATTGATAGGCCGCCTCCAGTTCGGTGGTATCGATGCCTGCGCGTTTCCGGGCCTGGATATCGCGCCAGATTACGATGCGTTGGCGTGGGCTCAGGGTCAGTCCTTTCGACGGGCACACCGGTTCGCAGAAACCGCACTCGATGCACTTATCCACAAGCTCGTCGGCGGCGGGCAGTGGCTTGAGGTGCTTGAGGTGGATTTTCGGGTCTTCGCTGAGCACCACGTCCGGGTTGAGAATGCCGTTGGGGTCGAGCAGGCGCTTGAGTTGCCACATCAACTGGTAGGCATCGCTGCCCCATTCCAGTTCGACAAAGGGCGCCATGTTGCGACCGGTACCGTGCTCGGCCTTCAGCGAGCCGCCAAACTCCACGGCCACCAACTGGGCGACGTCGTCCATGAATGCCTGGTAGCGTGCGACTTCTTGCGCGCTGTTGAAGCCTTGGGTGAACACAAAGTGCAGATTGCCTTCCAAGGCGTGTCCGAAAAGGATCGCTTCGTCGTAGTGATGTTTGTCGAACAGCTCGATCAGGCGATTGACGCCAATGGCCAGTTGTTCCACCGGGAAGGTCACGTCTTCGATAATCACGGTGGTGCCGGTTTTGCGCACGGCGCCCACGGCGGGGAAGGTGTCTTTGCGGATCGCCCACAGCCGGGCGTTTTCCACCGGGTCTTCGGTGAAGTCGACTTGTTTCTCCACTGGGAAGCTGGCCAGGGAAGCCATGATCAGCGCCAGTTGCTCATGGAGCAGCGAGGGCGAGGCGGCGCGGGATTCGATCAGCAGGGCGCAGGCATTTTCCGATAGCTGCTGTACGAAAGCCGGCATGCCGGGTTTGTCCTGCACCGAACGCATGCTACGGCGGTCCAGTAGTTCAACCGCTGAAACAGGTTGGGTTTTGAGTACGGTCACCGCGTTGCAGCAGGTTTCCACATCGGGGAACACGATCAGGGCCGAGGCTTTGTTCGGGTGGTCGATCACCGTGTCGTAGGTCACTGCGCTGATAAAGCCCAGGGTGCCTTCGGAGCCGACCAGCAAATGGCTGAGGATATCCAGTGGCTCGTCGAAATCCACCAGGGCGTTGAGTGACAACCCGGTGGTGTTTTTCAGGCGGTATTTGTGGCGGATTTTTGCAGCCAATTCGGCGTTGGCCCGGGTTTCTCGACCGAGTGCCGCCAGGCGGTCAAGCAGGTCGCCGTGACGTTGGCGAAAGGCCGCAACACTGGCCGGATCTTCCGTGTCCAGGCGGCTGCCGTCGGCCAGTACCAAGCGAATGCCCGCCAGGGTGTGATAGGTATTCTGCGCCGTGCCGCAGCACATGCCGCTGGCATTGTTGGCGACGATGCCGCCAATCTTGCAGGCATTGATCGACGCCGGGTCCGGGCCGATCTTGCGCCCGAACGGTGCCAGCCAGGCGTTGGCCTGCGCCCCGATCACGCCGGGCTGCAGACGAATTTGTGTGCCCTGGCCGCGAATCTCGCGCCCGTTCCAATTGTCCCCCAGCACGATCAGTACCGAGTCGCTGATGGCCTGTCCCGAAAGGCTGGTGCCCGCCGCACGAAAGGTCACCGGCACGCGGTCGCGCTGGGCCAGTTGCAGCAGGGCCACCACTTCATCTTCCGATTCAACCCGGATTACCAGTTGTGGGATCAGTCGGTAAAAACTGGCGTCGGTGCCGAAGGCGAGGGTGGAAAGTGGATCGTCGAAACGACGATCTTTCGGGATCAGTTGTGCGGCGTCGCTCAGAAAAGCAGCAGGCAGGCTCATCGGTCCTCCAGAAATAGCAGACGCCGGAATCGCTGCCCGGCGTCGGTTCTTACCCTATCGCGTGCAGGTCTTAGTGCACCAGCATACCGGTGAACCAGTAAGCCTGGGCCAAGGTGATCAGCCCGACGATCGTCGCGAAAAACAGGCTGTGCTTGAGGGTAAAGCGGAACAGGTCGGATTCCTTGCCCACCAGGCCAGTGGCGGCGCATGCCACGGCAATCGACTGCGGCGAGATCATCTTGCCGGTCACGCCGCCGCTGGTGTTTGCCGCTACCAGCAAGGTGTCGTTGACGCCGATCTGGTGCGCGGTGGTGGCTTGCAGCGAGCTGAACAGTGCGTTGGATGAAGTATCAGAACCCGTCAGGAATACCCCGAGCCAGCCAAGGAATGGCGAGAAGAACGGGAATGCCGCGCCGGTAGCCGCCAGCACCAGGGCCATGGTTGATGACATGCCCGAATAGTTGGTGACGAAGGCAAAGGCCAGCACCATGCCGATGGAAAGGATCGGCCAGCGCAGCTCATAAAAAGTTTCTTTCAAGGTGGTCAGACCAGTTTTGAAATCAATCTTCAGCACCAGCATCGATACCAGGGCGGAGAAGAAAATCGCCGTGCCGGTGGCGGAAATCGGATCAAGCTTGAATACCGCCGGGATGGCTGTCGGGGTGGCAACGATGGGCGCGACCTTGATCACCAGTTGATCCAGGTGCGGGATCGCAAAGTTGAATACCGAGCTGTACATCGCGCCGCCGGCGGCGAACATCGCCTTGAAGGGCTTGAGGGTCCAGATGGTGACCAGCACGGTCAGGATCAGGAACGGCGACCAGGCCTTGAAAATTTCCCCCAGGCTGTAAGGCGAAGCCAGGGTGTTGCGCGGCAGGCCAAAGCCACCGGCGCTGGCAGTGACGGCAGTGCCGGACGTTGCGCCAACGATTTGCGCGCCGGCACTGCGCTTGGGCTGCCAGACTTTCAGGAACAGGGTCAGGGAAATCAGGCTGGCCAGGGCCGAGGTGATGTCCGGCAGTTCCGGGCCGATGAAGTTCGAGGTGAAGAACTGGGTTACGGCGAAGCTCAGGCCCGCAACCAGCGCGGCAGGCCAGGTTTCCTTGACGCCGCGCAGGCCGTCCATCATGAACACCAGCCAGAACGGCACGAACAACGACAGCAGCGGCAATTGGCGACCGGCCATGGCGCCGATCTTGAACGCGTCGATCCCGGTCACTTGCCCGGCCACGATGATCGGAATCCCCAGTGCGCCGAACGCAACGGGGGCGGTGTTGGCAATCAGGCACAGGCCGGCGGCATACAGCGGGTTGAAACCCAGGCCTACCAGCAGTGCGGCAGTAATCGCCACCGGTGCGCCGAAACCGGCGGCGCCTTCCAGGAACGCGCCGAAGCAGAAGCCGATCAGCAGCACTTGCAGGCGCTGGTCGTCGGTAATCGACAGCACGGAGCTGCGGATGATTTCGAACTGGCCGCTCTTGACCGTCAGTTTGTACAGGAATACGGCGGCGACGATGATCCAGGCGATTGGCCACAGGCCGTAGGCGAAGCCATAACCGGCGGCGGCGAGCGCCATGTCGACCGGCATCTGGAAGGCAAATATCGCCACCAGGATCGACAGTGCCAGGGTGATGCTGCCCGCAACGTGGCCTTTGAGGCGAAACACCGCCAGGGCCAGGAAGAAAAATACGATGGGAATGACGGCGGCCAGTGCGGACAGGCCGAGGCTGCCGAGCGGGCTGTAGAGCTGTTGCCAGGTTTGCATATGGGGTGGCCCCTAATTGTTGTTGGTCAGGCACTGCTTGGATGATTTGGGTAATTGGTATTACCAATTTACAATCACCGTTGGCTAGGTTAAAAGCCTTCTGGGGGATGTGTCAATTTGCCGCTTGTGAATCTTTGGTCGTAGGTCGGGGTTGGTGGGTGCTGATTGGCTTAAACGAGGGCGTTCTGATAGGTGCCGGATACGCGGCGATAGGCCAGAATAGGGGCCCCGGCGAGTGGTCGGGATGGTGGAGAGTGAGCTATGGGGTTTGATCAGGTGCGTCAGCGCCGTTTGTCTGACGACATCGTCGAGCAGCTTGAGGGCATGATCCTTGAGGGCACGCTGAAGTCGGGCGAGCGCTTGCCGGCCGAGCGCGCACTGGCCGAGCAGTTCGGGGTGTCGCGGCCGTCGTTGCGTGAGGCGATCCAGAAGCTGGTGGCAAAAGGTTTGCTGATCAGTCGCCAAGGTGGTGGCAATTATGTGGTGGAGTCGCTGGGTTCAACCTTCAGTGATCCGCTGCTGCATCTGCTGGAAAATAATCCGGAGGCTCAGCGTGATCTTCTGGAGTTTCGTCAGACCCTGGAGGCCTCGTGCGCGTATTACGCAGCGTTGCGTGCCACTGAGGTGGACCGCGAGCGGCTGACCGCGGCGTTCGAGGAGTTGCAGGATTGCTACACGCGGTCGGATGAAGTGAGCCGGGCGGAAGAGGGCGCGGCGGATGCGAGGTTTCACCTGGCCATCGCCGAGGCCAGCCATAACGCGGTATTGCTGCACACCATTCGCGGCCTGTTCGACCTGCTCAAGCGCAACGTGGTGACCAACATTGGTGGCATGTATCAGCAGCGTACGGAGACCCGCGACATGCTGATCAATCAGCACCGGGACCTGTATCTGGCGATTATCGAGGGGCGTGCCGAGCAGGCACGGGAAGTATCAACACGTCACCTGCTGTATGTGCAGGAAGTGCTGGAGGAAGTGCGGCAGGAGGTTCAGCGCATGGCCCGGGCGGAACGGCGCAAAGGGATGTAGCAAATGCTGTGGATGAGGGAGCGGGCTCCGTCATCCACATCAAGTCACAAGAAAGTCAGTCTTCCTTGCCCTTGTTGCGCACGGCACGCTGCAATTCCCGGTTGGAATCGCGCTCGCGCTCGGTATCACGCTTGTCGTATTCCTTCTTGCCCTTGCCCAGTGCGATCTCGCATTTGACCAGGTGCTTGCTCCAGTACCACGACAGGCAGACACAGGCGTAGCCCTTTTGCTGCACGGCCGCGTGGAGCTTTTCCAGCTCGCGGGCATTGAGCAACAGCTTGCGCGTGCGCACCGGGTCGGCGATCACGTGGGTGCTGGCGGTCATCAGCGGCGTGATATGACTGCCGAGCAGCCATGCCTCGCCGTCTTTGAGCAGCACATAACTGTCGACCAGCTGCAGCTTGCTGGCACGCAGACTTTTTACTTCCCAGCCGGCCAGGACCAGACCAGCCTCGAAACGATGTTCGATGAAGTAATCGTGTCGCGCCTTTTTATTTTGCGCGATGGTCCCTGTTGGGTGTTTCTTTTGTTTAGCCATAGGGGCGGCATTATAGGGAGTTGCGAGCGCGTCGGCTACGGTCAACCTGCGTGCTTGAGCGTGTTGAATGAATCCCGGACAATGCAGGCTGGTTTTTGATTTTTTTCTTTCGCGAATCCTGTTGTCCTTTCGCGATGTTTGCCGCTCAGCTGTGGAAATAACGCTCACATGACGACGCATATTCAACGTTCGGCCCTGCTGCCTTATCCGGCACAGGCGCTCTATGACCTGGTCAACGACGTGGCGCGTTACCCGGAGTTCCTTCCTTGGTGTTCGACTGCCGAGGTGTTGGAGAGCAGTGATGAGCACATGGTTGCCAGCGTGGGGGTGGCAAAGGGCGGCTTGAGCCAGCACTTTGTCACGCGCAACACGCTGGTGCCCGGGCAGTCCATCGAGATGAATCTCGAAGAAGGTCCATTCACTCAGTTGCACGGTGTGTGGGTGTTCAAGGCGTTGAACGAGAAAGCCTGCAAGATCAGCCTGGACCTGTCGTTCGACTATGCCGGCCCTATCGTGCGTGCCACGCTGGGGCCACTGTTCAATCAGGCGGCCAATACTCTGGTGGACGCGTTTTGCCAGCGCGCCAAGCAAATGCATGGCTGAGCCATTGGTTGAAATCGAGGTGGTGTACGCCGCGGTGGATCGCCAGGTGTTGATGAGCCTGGCAGTAGCGCCGGGCTCAACCCTCAGGGCTGCAGTCTTGGGCTCGGGAATGGCTGCGCAATTTCCGGAGCTGAATCTGCAGGATTGCCCCTTGGGGATTTTCGGCAAGGTGGTAGCGGACGCTGACGTGCGTGTGGTGCAGGCTGGAGACCGAATCGAGATCTATCGGCCATTGCTGGCAGATCCGATGGAGATACGTCGCTTGCGTGCGGCGAAGGCTGCCAAGGCAAAACAGCAGAATTCATAGCTTGAGAAACGGCAGACAACAAAAAGCCCGGCATGCCGGGCTTTTTATCGAGCGTTACAAAATTACTGCGGGCTGGCGTCCAGAGGTTCTGGAGTTGGCACCGGAACGGTTTGCACGCCGTCGACGCCTTTCTGGATCTCGTCCAACAACGAGCCAGGCTTGGCCGGTACTTCGGACTTCGGCTTCTCCTCGTTCTGCGCGGGCGCAGGAGCGGTGGTGCCGTTGTCCTTGCCCAGCAAGGCTTCATCGCGGCTTACGCCCGGTTTGAAGTCCCCCGACAGGCTGACGAGCTGGTCATTGCCATTGAAGATGACACTGACCCGCTCCTGCTGGCGTTCACCGCCACCAGGTTGGATGCTATAGAGATAATCCCAGCGATCGGCATGGAATGTGTCGGTCAGCAGGGGATTGCCCATGATAAACCGTACTTGCCGTCGGGTCATTCCCGGGCGTAACTGGTCTATCATGTCCTGCGTGACGACATTGCCCTGCTGGATGTCGATTTTGTAAACCCCGGGGAATGAACAACCGGCGAGTGCGAGCAGTCCCACAAAGGTGAAACTGGTTAGCAAGAGCTTGGTGTTTTGCATCGGTGGGCGACTTCCACTATCTTGGCTGGGACAACGTAAACGCCGATCATACCCGTATTAAGAGAAGCTGCGAAGCAGCATCCGCGAGAAAGCTAACCATGGTTGAAAATAGCGAACTACGCAAAGCCGGTCTTAAAGTGACTCTGCCACGAGTCAAGATTCTACAAATGCTCGATTCTGCTGAGCAGCGCCACATGAGTGCCGAGGATGTATACAAGGCGCTGATGGAGTCTAACGAGGACGTCGGCCTGGCCACGGTTTACCGTGTTCTGACCCAGTTTGAAGCAGCAGGACTGGTGGTTCGTCATAATTTCGACGGCGGTCATGCAGTGTTCGAACTGGCCGACGGCGGTCATCACGACCACATGGTTGACCTGGATACCAATGAGGTTATCGAGTTCACCAGTCCGGAAATCGAGAAGCTCCAGCACATGATCGCTGAGCAGCATGGATTCGATTTGGTGGACCACAATCTGGTTCTCTACATACGTAAGAAAAAGTAAGAAAGCTACGCAGATTCGCTCTGCGAAACGATCGAAGGCGACCCTAGGGTCGCCTTCGTGCTTTCTATAGAAAGAAAATACTCAGTAAGCCAGGCTTCAGGCCTTCGCGGTTACCACCATTTTCTTCGCGTGAGCCAAGGACTCCTTGGTCAAGTCGATGCCGCCGAGCATCCGCGCCACTTCTTCTACCCGTTCGGTCTTGTTCAGCTTGGACACGGCGGTATGGGTCGCATCGCTGCCTCGCACCTTGTGCACGAACAAGTGCTGATGCCCTTGGGCGGCTACTTGTGGCAAGTGGGTAACGGTCAGTACCTGGCCGCGATCGCCCAGCCGGCGCAGCAACTGGCCCACGATCTCGGCCGTCGGGCCGCCGATCCCTACGTCCACTTCATCGAATACCAGTGTTGGCACGCGAGAGGTCTGGGCGGTGATCACCTGAATCGCCAGGCTGATCCGCGACAGCTCGCCGCCGGAAGCTACCTTTGCCAGTGCCTTGAGTGGCTGGCCCGGGTTCGCGCTGACCAGCAGTTCTACCTGTTCAAGGCCGTTGGGCAGCAGCTCATTGCTGGTGTTGGTGTGCAACTCGATGGTGAAGCGCCCGCCGGGCATGCCCAGGCGCTGGATTTCCTGCTCTACCGCACTGGCCAGGCCGGTCGCTGCCTGATGGCGCAGGTCGCTGAGTTCTCGGGCTTTCTCGTGATAATGGCGAGCGAAGGACGCCAGCTCTTCACCCAGTCGCTCGATGGATTCGTCGTTGGCGTTCAGGGTTTCAATTTCATCCAGCAGCTTTTGCTGCATGGTTGCGACTTCGGTCGGCTGGATCCGGTGTTTGCGCGCCAGGGTGTAGATGGTGTCCAGGCGCTCTTCTATATCCTGCAGGCGGGCTGGGTCGGCATCGAAGTGATCGAGGAAGCGGTTCAGCTCGCCCACGGCTTCTTCTACCTGGATTTGCGCGCTGGTCAGCAAGGTGGTGGCTTCGTTCAGCGAGCCTGATGCGTTATTCACGCTGGATAGCCGGTTCAGGCTGGCAGTCAGGGCGTTGAGCACATTGCCGGAGTCACTTTCGCTGCACTGCTCCACTACTTGCCGACAGATACCCAGCAGGGTTTCGGCGTTGGTCAGGTTCTTGTGTTCCTGTTCCAGTTGCTCCAGTTCCGTCTCGCCGAGCCCCAGGCTTTCCAGTTCTTCCAGTTGGTAGCTGAGCAACTGGTGACGGGCGCGCTGCTCGTCGCCGGAGTTGGAGAGGCGCTCCAGCTCCTGGCGGGTCTGGCGCCAGCGTTGCGCGGCCAGTTGCACTTGGCGCGCCAGGTCCGTGGCGCCGGCGTACTCGTCGAGGAGTCGGCGATGGGTGTCGGTTTTCAGCAGGGACTGGTGTTCATGCTGGCTGTGGATATCGATCAGCAGTTCGCCCAGGGCTTTCAAATCGCCGAGCGGGCAGGGCGTGCCATTTATATAGCCGCGGGAGCGCCCTTCGGCCGTGATCACCCGGCGCAGGATGCACGGGCCTTCATTGTTAAGGTCGCGCTCGGCAAGCCAGGCCTCGGCTTCCGGGATATCGGCCAGGTCAAAGGTGGCGAGGATGTCGGCCTTGTCGGCGCCCGGGCGTACCACCCCGCTGTCGGCGCGATCACCCAGGGTCAGGCCCAGAGCGTCGAGCATGATCGACTTGCCGGCGCCGGTTTCGCCTGTGATTACGCTCATCCCGCGATCCAGTTCAAGATCCAGATGTTCAACGATGGCGTAGTGATGTACGGACAGGTGCACCAGCATGACGGCCGCTCCCAGGCTTTAGGTCTGGTTATTTATACAGTGTTTTGTTTGGAGGTGACAATCCTGATGCTTAGTCCGATTTGCTTGAATAAATCGCTTTTTAAGCGCAACAGGGAATGATTGATAAGAATTGATCCAGGACAAGTGAAAGACTTTTGGTAACGCCTCGACCCTTGAACCTGAAAATTGTGGCCCCATATACCGGAACAGAAGCGCGAGTCGAGTTCGCGCATGATTTTGAAAGGAGAAATCTATGGCTGACGAACAGACGCAGGATACGCAAAATCCAGACGCCAACCAGGCCGCAGGTGAAGACCTGGCCGCTCGTGTGCAAGTGCTCGAAGAGCAATTGGCAGGCGCACAGGATCAATCGTTGCGTGTTGCCGCCGATCTGCAGAACGTCCGCCGCCGCGCCGAGCAGGATGTAGAAAAAGCTCACAAATTCGCCCTGGAAAAATTTGCCGGTGATCTTTTGCCGATCATCGACAGCCTGGAGCGTGGCCTTGAGCTGTCCAATCCGGACGACGAAAACATCCGCCCAATGCGCGAAGGGATCGAACTGACCCTGAAAATGTTCCAGGACACCCTGAAGCGTTATCAGCTGGAAGCCATCGATCCGCAAGGCGGCGAGCCGTTCAATGCCGAGCATCACCAGGCAATGGCGATGCAGGAAAACGCTGATCTTGAACCGAACAGCGTATTGAAGGTGTTCCAGAAGGGTTACCAGCTCAACGGTCGCTTGCTGCGCCCGGCAATGGTTGTGGTGAGCAAGGCTCCTGCACCGGTTGCACCTTCTATTGATGAGCAGGCTTGAAATAAGTCGTAACGGCCCCATCTATAAGTCAAGCGTTTAAGTACTGCCGCAGTTAGCCACCACTGCTGCGGCAAAAAAATCTAAGTTTCGGGAGAGTAAATCATGGGCAAAATTATCGGTATCGACCTGGGGACTACCAACTCCTGCGTCTCCGTGCTGGAAAACGGCGTATCCAAAGTTATTGAAAACGCTGAAGGCGCACGCACCACTCCGTCCATCGTGGCTTATGCCAACGACGGCGAAATCCTGGTGGGCCAGTCCGCCAAGCGTCAAGCTGTGACCAATCCGCATAACACCCTGTACGCGGTGAAGCGTCTGATCGGTCGTAAGTTCGACGAAGAAGTCGTACAGAAAGACATCAAGATGGTCCCGTACAAAATCGCCAAGGCTGACAACGGTGACGCCTGGGTTGAAGTGAACGGCCAGAAAATGTCGCCGCCACAAATCTCGGCTGAAATCTTGAAAAAGATGAAGAAAACCGCCGAAGACTACCTCGGTGAAGCCGTGACTGAAGCGGTGATCACCGTTCCGGCCTACTTCAACGACAGCCAGCGCCAGGCGACCAAAGACGCCGGCCGTATTGCTGGCCTGGACGTGAAACGTATCATCAACGAACCAACCGCAGCCGCTCTGGCCTACGGTATGGACAAGGCCAAGGGCGACCACACTGTGATCGTTTACGACCTGGGTGGCGGTACCTTCGACGTTTCCGTGATCGAAATCGCTGAAGTCGATGGCGAGCACCAGTTCGAAGTGTTGGCCACCAACGGTGACACGTTCCTGGGCGGTGAAGACTTTGACATTCGTCTGATCGACTACCTCGTTGACGAATTCAAGAAAGAAAGCGGCATGAACCTCAAGGGTGACCCGCTGGCCATGCAGCGCCTGAAAGAAGCCGCTGAGAAAGCCAAGATCGAACTGTCTTCGAGCAATTCGACCGACGTGAACCTGCCGTACATCACTGCAGACGCTACCGGTCCTAAGCACTTGAACGTGAAAATCTCCCGCGCCAAGCTGGAAGCGCTGGTAGAAGACCTGGTTCAACGCACCATCGAGCCTTGCCGCATTGCGCTGAAAGACTCGGGTATCGACGTTGGCGCGATCAACGACGTGATCCTGGTGGGCGGTCAGACCCGTATGCCACTGGTTCAGAAGCTGGTTACCGAGTTCTTCGGTAAAGAAGCGCGTAAAGACGTGAACCCGGACGAAGCAGTTGCCATGGGTGCTGCCATCCAGGGTGCGGTATTGGCCGGCGACGTGAAAGACGTTCTGCTGCTGGACGTAAGCCCGCTGACCCTGGGTATCGAAACCATGGGTGGCGTGATGACTGCGCTGATCGAGAAAAACACCACGATTCCTACCAAGAAATCGCAAGTGTTCTCGACTGCCGACGACAACCAGGGCGCCGTGACCATTCACGTGCTGCAAGGTGAGCGTAAGCAAGCCGGTCAGAACAAGTCCCTGGGCAAGTTCGACCTGGCCGAGATTCCACCAGCACCACGTGGCGTGCCGCAAATTGAAGTGACCTTCGACATCGACGCCAACGGCATTCTGCACGTAGGCGCCAAAGACAAGGCCACCGGCAAGACTCAGTCGATCGTGATCAAGGCTAACTCGGGTCTGTCCGAGGAAGAAATCCAGCAGATGATCCGTGACGCTGAAGCCAACGCTGACGAAGACCGCAAGTTCGAAGAGCTGGCCGCTGCCCGTAACCAGGGTGATGCACTGGTTCACTCGACTCGCAAAATGATCGCTGACGCTGGCGACAAAGTGACTGCCGAAGAGAAAACTGCAATCGAAGCCGCAGTAGTTGCCCTGGAAGCCGCCGTTAAAGGCGACGACAAGGCTGCCATCGAAGCCAAGGTTGAAGAGCTGTCGAAAGTCTCTGCGCCAGTGGCTCAGAAAATGTACGCCGAACAAGGCCAGCCGGCTGACGGTGCTGCACACCAGGCAGAACCTGAAGCCAAGCACGACGACGTTGTCGATGCCGAGTTCGAAGAAGTCAAAGACCAGAAGTAACTTGGTCGCCCGGTTGACCGCTCACAAGCGGTGACTGGTAGGATGTCGCCGCGCGGGAGCTTGCTCCCGCGTTGGCGTGTCTGGGGTACGCGAATTTTTACAGCATGCGACAACGCTCGGATGCTGGCGGTGTGATCGGGAATGCTCCTGCTTTCCGGACGACAGTCACCGCGTTTTTGGCCGGTTTCCGGTTGAAAGCAGTAACGACCAGGATCGTTGAATTGACGTGAGTTGGGTCCGGGCCTGTATTGGGGCTCAACGAGTTTGGCAAGGCTCAGGAGGGTTTTGCCGGACGTCCTTAAGAGTGCAAAGACTTATGGCAAAGCGTGACTATTACGAAGTGTTGGGTGTGGAGCGCGGCTCCAGCGAGGCGGACCTGAAAAAGGCTTACCGTCGCCTGGCAATGAAGCACCACCCGGACCGTAATCCGGATAGCAAAGAATCCGAAGAGCTGTTCAAAGAGGCCAATGAAGCCTACGAATGCCTGTGTGATCCGAACAAGCGCGCCGCTTACGATCAGTATGGCCATGCCGGTGTCGACCCAAGCATGGGTGGCGGCGGTGCCGGTTTCGGCGGGCAGAACTTCTCCGATATTTTCGGCGACGTGTTCAGCGACTTCTTTGGCGGCGGCCGTAGTGGCCAGCGTGGCGGTGCCCAGCGTGGCAGCGACCTGCGCTACACCCTGGAGCTGAACCTGGAAGAAGCGGTGCGCGGTACCAGCGTCAATATCCGTGTTCCGACGCTGGTCAATTGCAAGCCGTGCGACGGTTCGGGCGCCAAGAAAGGCTCCTCGCCGATCACTTGCCCGACTTGCGGCGGTATCGGCCAGGTACGCATGCAGCAAGGCTTCTTCTCGGTGCAGCAAACCTGCCCGCGCTGCCACGGCCAGGGCAAGATCATTTCCGATCCGTGCGACTCGTGCCACGGCGAGGGGCGTGTCGAAGAGTACAAGACCCTCTCGGTGAAAGTGCCGGCGGGTGTTGATACCGGCGACCGCATTCGTCTGTCGGGCGAAGGCGAGGCGGGCACTCAGGGCGGCCCGACGGGCGACCTGTACGTGGTGATCAATGTGCGCGAGCACTCGATCTTCCAGCGCGACGGCAAGCATCTGTTCTGTGAAGTGCCGATCAGCTTTGTCGATGCGGCCCTGGGTGGCGAGCTTGAGATTCCGACGCTGGACGGTCGGGTCAAGCTGAAGATCCCTGAGGGTACGCAGACCGGCAAGCAGTTCCGTATCCGTGGCAAAGGCGTTGCGCCGGTGCGCGGTGGCGGTGCTGGTGACCTGATGTGCCGTGTGGCGGTAGAGACGCCGGTGAACCTGGGGCGTCGTCAGCGCGAACTGCTGGAAGAGTTCCGCAGCTCCCTGGCCGGCGATGACACTCATTCGCCAAAGACCACCGGCTGGTTCGAAGGCGTGAAGCGCTTCTTCGGCGACCTGTAAGGAAGTGAGTATGCGACGTATCGCGGTGATGGGTGCTGCCGGGCGCATGGGCAAGACCCTGGTCGAGGCCGTGCAGGCGCGCTCGCCGGCCTCCGGGCTGACGGCGGCGATTGTTCGTCCCGGCAGCACCTTGATTGGTGCGGACGCCGGTGAGTTGGCGTCCCTGGGGCGGATCGGCGTTTCGTTGTCCGGCAATCTGGAGCAGGTTGCCGACGAGTTCGACGTGCTGATCGATTTCACCCTGCCGGACGTGATGCTGAAAAACCTGGCGTTCTGCCGCAAGGCGGGCAAGGCCATGGTGATCGGCACAACGGGCCTGAGCGCCGAGCAAAAGCAGCTGCTGGTGGAGGCGGGCAAGGATATTCCAATCGTGTTCGCGGCCAATTTCAGCGTCGGCGTCAATCTGTCGCTGAAGCTGCTCGACATGGCGGCGCGGGTGATGGGTGATGAGGCTGACATCGAGATCATCGAGACTCATCACCGGCACAAGATCGATGCGCCGTCCGGTACGGCATTGCGTATGGGCGAGGCGATTGCCGATGCCCTGGGTCGTGACCTGTCGAAGGTGGCGGTGTATGGCCGCGAAGGCCATACCGGTGCCCGCGCCCACGACACCATCGGTTTTGCCACCGTTCGCGGCGGTGATGTGGTGGGCGATCACACCGTGCTGTTCGCAACCGAGGGTGAGCGTCTTGAGATCACCCACAAGGCGTCTAGCCGCATGACGTTCGCCAAGGGTGCTGTACGTGCGGCGCTGTGGCTGGAGGGTCGTACGCCGGCCCTGTACGACATGCGTGACGTGCTGGACCTGCATTAAGAAGTAGCTAAAACGGGGTCTCAGGAATATGCTGAGGCCCCGTTTTTACCCGCTAGGCGACGTCCTGTCGCATTCCCCTGCCTTTAAGGCTCATTAGCGGTGGACCAAAAAAGCCTTTTTCTGTAAGCTACAGCTTTAGTGTGTCCACTAAAAGCGCGCAGAATAATTCAGTGAAGAAGCGGGGTGACGTGTCCATACGTCACTCCGCTTTTTTACAACCTGCGATCGCCCTTTCAGGCTTTATTTACGGGAGGTCTTCTTGACTAAGCCAGCCATACTCGCCCTTGCTGATGGCAGCATTTTTCGCGGCGAAGCCATTGGAGCCGACGGTCAGACCGTTGGAGAGGTGGTGTTCAACACCGCCATGACCGGCTATCAGGAAATCCTTACTGATCCTTCCTACGCCCAACAGATCGTTACCCTGACCTATCCGCACATCGGCAACACCGGTACTACACCGGAAGACGCCGAGTCTGATCGTGTCTGGTCGGCTGGCCTGGTCATTCGTGACCTGCCACTGGTAGCGAGCAACTGGCGTAACACGATGTCCCTGTCCGATTACCTGAAAGCCAACAACGTTGTGGCGATCGCCGGTATCGATACGCGTCGCCTGACACGTATCCTGCGTGAAAAAGGCTCGCAGAACGGCTGCATCATGGCCGGTGACAACATCTCCGAAGAAGCAGCGATTGCAGCGGCCCAAGGTTTCCCTGGCCTGAAAGGCATGGATCTGGCGAAAGTCGTCAGCACCAAGGAAACGTACGAGTGGCGCTCCACCGTCTGGGACTTGAAGACCGACAGCCACGCGACCATCGAAGCTTCCGAACTGCCGTACCACGTCGTGGCCTACGACTACGGTATCAAGCACAACATCCTGCGCATGCTGGTCGAGCGCGGTTGCCGCGTGACCGTGGTGCCTGCGCAGACCCCGGCCAACGACGTACTGGCCCTGCAGCCGGACGGCGTGTTCCTGTCCAACGGCCCGGGTGACCCGGAGCCTTGCGACTACGCCATCAAGGCGATCAAGGAAGTGCTGGAAACCGAGATCCCGGTGTTCGGCATCTGCCTCGGCCACCAACTGCTGGCCCTGGCTTCCGGCGCCAAGACCCTGAAAATGGGTCACGGCCACCACGGTGCCAACCACCCGGTGCAAGATCTGGACACCGGCGTCGTGATGATCACCAGCCAGAACCACGGTTTTGCGGTGGATGAAGCGACGCTGCCGGGCAACGTCCGGGCGATTCACAAGTCGCTGTTCGACGGTTCCCTGCAAGGTATTGAGCGCACCGACAAGAGCGCGTTCAGCTTCCAGGGCCACCCTGAAGCAAGCCCGGGCCCGAACGACGTAGCGCCGCTGTTCGACCGTTTCATCAATGAGATGGCCAAGCGACGCTAACTGAGCGGCCTGAGGGCGGCCCGGGAAACCGGCGGCCCCCTCGGGCTCTTCAAAGATTGTTCAAGACGGCTTGCCGACTGACCTGCGGATTTGAGTGACAAACCCATGCCAAAACGTACAGACATAAAAAGCATCCTGATTCTCGGCGCTGGCCCGATCGTGATCGGCCAGGCCTGCGAATTCGACTACTCCGGCGCCCAGGCCTGTAAGGCCCTGCGCGAAGAGGGCTACCGCGTCATCCTGGTGAACTCCAACCCGGCCACCATCATGACCGACCCGGACATGGCCGACGCCACCTACATCGAGCCGATCAAGTGGCAGACCGTTGCCAAGATCATCGAGAAAGAGCGTCCGGACGCCCTGCTGCCAACCATGGGTGGCCAGACCGCCCTGAACTGCGCACTGGACCTGGAGCGCGAAGGCGTCCTGGAGAAGTTCGGCGTAGAGATGATCGGCGCCAATGCCGACACCATCGACAAGGCTGAAGACCGTTCGCGTTTCGACAAGGCCATGAAGTCCATCGGCCTTGATTGCCCGCGTTCCGGTATCGCCCACAGCATGGAAGAGGCCAGCGCGGTCCTGGAGCGCCTGGGCTTCCCGTGCATCATCCGTCCGTCCTTCACCATGGGCGGCACCGGCGGCGGTATCGCTTACAACCGTGAAGAGTTCGAAGAAATCTGCGCCCGCGGCCTGGACCTGTCTCCGACCAAAGAGCTGCTGATCGACGAATCCCTGATCGGCTGGAAAGAATATGAGATGGAGGTTGTCCGCGATAAGAAGGACAACTGCATCATCGTCTGCTCGATCGAAAACTTCGACCCGATGGGCGTGCACACCGGTGACTCGATCACCGTTGCGCCGGCACAGACCCTGACGGACAAGGAATACCAGATCATGCGTAACGCCTCTTTGGCGGTGCTGCGTGAGATCGGTGTGGAAACCGGTGGCTCCAACGTCCAGTTCGGCATCTGCCCGGACACTGGCCGCATGGTTGTGATCGAGATGAACCCGCGTGTATCGCGTTCTTCGGCGCTGGCATCGAAAGCTACCGGCTTCCCGATTGCGCGCATCGCCGCCAAGCTGGCGATCGGTTACACCCTGGACGAGCTGCAGAACGAAATTACCGGCGGCGCAACGCCGGCTTCCTTCGAGCCGTCGATCGATTACGTCGTCACCAAGCTGCCACGCTTCGCTTTCGAGAAATTCCCGAAAGCCGACGCCCGCCTGACCACTCAGATGAAGTCGGTCGGTGAAGTCATGGCCATCGGCCGGACCTTCCAGGAGTCCCTGCAGAAAGCCCTGCGCGGCCTGGAAGTGGGCGTTTGCGGTCTGGACGAGAAGCTCGACCTGAGCAACCCGGAAAGCATGAGCGTGCTCAAGCGCGAGCTGACCGTGCCGGGTGCCGAGCGTATCTGGTACGTGGCCGATGCTTTCCGCGCCGGCATGACCGTCGAAGACATCTTCGGCATGAACATGATCGACCCGTGGTTCCTGGTGCAGATCGAAGATCTGATCAAGGAAGAAGAGAAGGTCAAGACCCTCGGCCTGTCCTCCATCGACCGCGACCTGATGTTCCGCCTCAAGCGCAAAGGTTTCTCCGACATGCGTCTGGCCAAGCTGCTGGGCGTGACCGAGAAGAACCTGCGCACCCATCGCCACAAGCTGGACATCTTCCCGGTCTACAAGCGCGTTGATACCTGTGCGGCCGAGTTCGCCACCGACACTGCATACATGTACTCCACCTACGAGGAAGAGTGCGAAGCCGCGCCGTCGGGCCGCGACAAGATCATGATCCTGGGCGGCGGTCCAAACCGTATCGGCCAAGGCATCGAGTTCGATTATTGCTGCGTACACGCCGCTCTCGCCCTGCGCGAAGACGGGTACGAGACCATCATGGTCAACTGCAACCCGGAAACTGTTTCCACTGACTACGACACTTCCGACCGTCTGTACTTCGAGCCGGTAACGCTGGAAGACGTACTGGAAATCTGCCGTGTCGAGAAGCCAAAAGGCGTGATCGTCCAGTACGGCGGCCAAACCCCGTTGAAACTGGCTCGCGCACTTGAAGCTGCTGGCGTGCCGATCATCGGCACCAGCCCTGACGCTATCGACCGCGCCGAAGACCGTGAGCGCTTCCAGCAGATGGTTGAGCGCCTGAACCTGCGTCAGCCGCCAAACGCCACTGTGCGCAGCGAAGACGAAGCGATCCGCGCGGCCAGCAAGATTGGTTACCCGCTGGTGGTGCGTCCGTCCTACGTACTGGGTGGCCGGGCGATGGAAATCGTCTACGAAGAAGACGAACTCAAGCGTTACCTGCGTGATGCGGTGAAAGTGTCCAACGACAGCCCGGTGCTGCTGGACCACTTCCTCAACTGCGCCATCGAGATGGACGTGGATGCGGTCTGCGACGGCACCGACGTGGTGATCGGCGCGATCATGCAGCACATCGAACAGGCTGGCGTTCACTCCGGTGACTCCGCTTGCTCGCTGCCGCCATACTCGCTGCCTGCACACATCCAGGACGAGATGCGCGAACAGGTCAAGAAAATGGCCCTGGAGCTGGGCGTGGTCGGCCTGATGAACGTACAGTTGGCGCTGCAAGGCGAAGACATCTACGTCATCGAAGTCAACCCGCGCGCCTCGCGTACCGTGCCGTTTGTTTCCAAGTGCATCGGTGTTTCCCTGGCAATGATTGCTGCCCGTGTGATGGCCGGTAAGACCTTGAAGGAAATCGGCTTCACCAAGGAAATCATTCCGAACTTCTACAGTGTGAAAGAGGCGGTGTTCCCATTCGCCAAATTCCCTGGTGTGGACCCGATCCTGGGCCCGGAGATGAAGTCCACCGGTGAAGTGATGGGCGTGGGCGATACCTTCGGTGAAGCATTCGCCAAAGCCCAGATGGGCGCCAGCGAAGTGCTGCCTACCGGCGGTACTGCGTTCATCAGCGTGCGCGATGATGACAAGCCGCTGGTTGCAGGCGTGGCCCGTGATCTGATCAACTTGGGCTTCGAAGTCGTGGCCACTGCCGGGACCGCCAAGCTGATCGAGGCTGCCGGCCTGAAAGTGCGTCGCGTGAACAAGGTAACGGAAGGCCGTCCACACGTGGTCGACATGATCAAGAATGACGAAGTCACCCTGATCATCAACACCACCGAAGGTCGCCAGTCGATCGCGGACTCCTACTCCATTCGTCGTAACGCCTTGCAGCACAAGATCTACTGCACCACCACCATTGCTGCTGGCGAAGCTATCTGCGAAGCGCTGAAGTTCGGTCCTGAAAAAACCGTGCGTCGCTTGCAGGATCTACACGCAGGATTGAAGGCATGATCAAATACCCAATGACCGTCCAGGGCGCAAAAGCCCTGGAAGAAGAGCACGCCCACCTGACCAAGGTCGTCCGTCCAAAGCTGAGCCAGGACATCGGTACGGCCCGGGAATTGGGTGACCTGAAGGAAAACGCTGAATACCATGCTGCCCGCGAGCAGCAAGGTATGGTCGAGGCGCGGATCCGTGACATCGAAGGCCGCCTGCAGAATTCGGTGGTTATCGACGTCACGACCATCCCGCATACCGGCAAGGTGATTTTCGGCACCACCGTGGAAATCGCCAACGTCGAGACTGACGAAAGCGTGGTTTACCACATCGTGGGTGAAGACGAGGCCGACTTCAAACTCGGCAAGATCTCCGTCGGTTCGCCGCTGGCCCGCGCCTTGATTGCCAAGGAAGAGGGTGACGTGGTGGCCGTCAAGACGCCTGGTGGCGTGATCGAGTACGAGATTGTCGAAGTTCGTCACATCTGAAAGACGGCGCCCGCTTCGTGCGGGCGCCATGCTTTGGCAGTTTGCCCAGATGCTTTGGGTTGGCGGCCTATGGCTGTTACATATTGGTGTGCTGCCGGCGCTGGGCCTGATTGGCCTGGCACCGTTGCTGATCGATGAGGTCAGCGGATTATTAAGCGCGTTGCTGGTAGGTTTTGCAGCAGCGTGCGTGACGCTTCAGGCGCTGGTGCTGATCAAGGCCGAAGGCTTGGGGAGTCTGTGGCGGGATATTCGCGGGCAACTGCTGTTGATGGCGCTGTATGCGTGCGCAATGTTTTGCGTGGTGCGTATCTTTCTGCCGGAGGCGTTGCGCTGGCAGCTGTTCAGCTATCTTGTGCTAGGGTTTTCCGGGTTGGTGCTGGTTGTACAGCCGGCGCCAGGATGGAGTGGCAGGGCGTGCGAAGCACGCCCGTGACCCTTGTTTCACTTGAAGCGGTGTACGTTCGACAGTTGCTTGTTGGCGCTGAAGTTCTTGCGATACAGCAGCGCCATCTTGCCGATGACCTGAACCAGGTCCGCTTTGCCAGCCTTGCACAGTTCTGCAATAGCTGCCAGGCGCGCCTCGCGATCAAGGATGCTGACCTTGATCTTGATTAGCTCGTGATCGCCCAATGCGCGTTCAAGTTCGGCTAACACACCTTCAGTCAAACCGTTGTCAGCCACAATCAAAACTGGTTTCAGATGGTGGCCAATGGATTTGTACTGTTTCTTCTGCTCTTGAGTGAGCGGCATAATCTGACCCCTGCGTCTGATCTTGTAAAAAGCGGCGGCCAGTTTACCCGAGCGAGTCCGGGACCGCCCAGTTAATCACGACCCGTTTTATTTTCGAGGTGGCCCGTGGCCCGTTCCAAAACTAGCCTTAAGTGGCTGCAAGAGCATTTCAACGACCCTTACGTCAAAATGGCGCAAAAGGATGGCTACCGTTCCCGGGCCAGCTACAAACTGCTGGAGATCCAGGAAAAGGACAAGTTGATCCGTCCTGGCATGAGCGTTATCGACCTGGGTGCCGCCCCGGGTGGCTGGTCCCAGGTGACCAGTCGTCTGATTGGTGGACAAGGTCGTTTGATCGCTTCCGACATCCTGGAAATGGACAGCATCCCTGACGTGACCTTTGTTCACGGCGATTTTACCCAGGATGAAGTGCTGGCACAGATCCTTGAGGCCGTCGGAAATTCGCAGGTAGACCTTGTGATTTCCGATATGGCCCCCAATATGAGTGGATTACCGGCTGTTGATATGCCGCGAGCCATGTTCCTGTGCGAATTGGCACTGGACCTGGCAGGACGGGTACTGCGTCCGGGTGGTGACTTCCTGGTCAAGGTCTTCCAGGGTGAAGGCTTCGACGAGTATCACAAGAACATCCGCAAACTGTTCGACAAGGTACAGACACGCAAGCCTGACTCTTCCCGGGACAGGTCTCGCGAGCAGTATTTGCTGGGTCGCGGCTTCCGTGGCATTGAAGGCGCTGCCAGTGAAGAGCGTTTTTGAGAAATTTGACGGAGGCGATAGGTTTTTTTATATCGCTTTCGTCATGAAGCTTTACGAATATTGTGTAGTCAAAGTTTCACAAAGGGTTACAGACGGCGCCTGCCAGAGTTGTAGGTAATGTAGTAAGTTAGGCCGGTGAATATCATGCGAAGCACGCGCCAGTAGCGGAGCTTGCTTCAGAGGGTAGTTAATTGAACGATATGGCAAAGAATCTGATCCTGTGGTTGATCATCGCGGCTGTCCTCGTGACGGTGATGAACAACTTCTCCAGCCCTAACGAGCCGCAGACCCTCAACTATTCCGACTTCATCCAGCAAGTTAAGGATGGTAAGGTCGAGCGCGTAGCAGTTGATGGCTACGTGATTACCGGCAAGCGCAACGATGGCGACAGCTTCAAGACCATCCGTCCGGCAATCCAGGACAATGGCCTGATCGGCGACCTGGTGGATAACCACGTGGTTGTCGAAGGCAAGCAGCCTGAGCAGCAGAGCATCTGGACCCAGCTCCTGGTGGCCAGCTTCCCGATACTGGTGATTATCGCCGTGTTCATGTTCTTCATGCGCCAGATGCAAGGTGGTGCGGGAGGCAAGGGCGGGCCGATGAGTTTCGGCAAGAGCAAGGCGCGCCTGCTCTCCGAAGACCAGGTGAAAACTACCCTGGCTGACGTTGCCGGTTGCGACGAAGCCAAGGAAGAAGTGGGCGAACTGGTTGAATTCCTGCGCGATCCGGGCAAGTTCCAGCGCCTGGGTGGCCGTATTCCTCGCGGTGTGCTGATGGTTGGCCCGCCAGGTACCGGTAAAACCCTGTTGGCCAAGGCCATTGCCGGCGAAGCCAAAGTACCTTTCTTCACCATTTCCGGTTCCGACTTCGTCGAAATGTTCGTCGGTGTAGGTGCCAGCCGTGTTCGCGATATGTTCGAACAGGCCAAGAAGCACGCTCCGTGCATCATCTTCATCGATGAAATCGACGCCGTTGGTCGCCATCGTGGCGCCGGCATGGGCGGCGGTCATGATGAGCGTGAGCAGACGCTTAACCAGTTGCTGGTTGAGATGGACGGCTTTGAAATGAACGACGGCATCATCGTGATCGCCGCAACCAACCGTCCAGACGTACTCGACCCCGCGTTGCTGCGTCCGGGCCGTTTTGACCGTCAGGTCGTTGTCGGTTTGCCAGACATCCGCGGTCGTGAGCAGATCCTGAAAGTACACATGCGCAAAGTGCCAATGGGCGACGACGTGGCTCCGGCCGTGATTGCCCGTGGTACTCCAGGCTTCTCCGGTGCCGACCTTGCCAACCTGGTGAACGAGGCGTCGCTGTTTGCCGCCCGTACCGGCAAGCGCATCGTTGAAATGAAGGAGTTCGAGCTGGCGAAAGACAAGATCATGATGGGCGCAGAGCGCAAATCCATGGTCATGTCCGAGAAAGAGAAGCAGAACACCGCTTATCATGAAGCCGGTCACGCCATTGTTGGCCGCGTTGTGCCTGAGCATGACCCAGTCTACAAGGTATCGATCATTCCTCGTGGCCGGGCGCTGGGCGTCACCATGTTCCTGCCGGAAGAGGATCGCTACAGCCTCTCCAAGCGTGCCTTGATCAGCCAGATCTGCTCGCTGTATGGCGGCCGGATCGCCGAAGAGATGACCCTGGGCTTCGACGGTGTTACCACCGGTGCCTCCAACGACATCATGCGTGCCAGCCAGATTGCGCGGAACATGGTGACCAAGTGGGGTCTGTCGGAGAAACTCGGTCCTTTGATGTATGCCGAGGAAGAAGGCGAAGTATTCCTGGGTCGCGGTGGTGGTGGTCAAGCTGCCAGCTTCTCCGGCGAGACAGCCAAGCTGATCGACTCCGAGGTGCGCAGCATCATTGACCAGTGCTACGGCACGGCCAAGCAGATCCTCACCGACAACCGCGACAAGCTCGACGCCATGGCTGATGCCTTGATGAAGTACGAGACCATTGATGCCGAGCAGATTGACGACATCATGGCTGGTCGTACGCCTCGCGAGCCTCGCGATTGGGAAGGTGGTTCGGGTACTTCGGGCACGCCGCCAGTGGTACAGAACGAACGCCCTGAAGCCCCGATCGGCGGCCCGGCTGCTGACCATTAAGGTTTGAAATGACTTCTGCGTTGTCCTCGACCCGGTTGCCTTGCGGCAGCCGGGTTCTTGATTTGGCCCATACACACGTTATGGGCATTCTTAATGTAACCCCTGATTCCTTTTCCGATGGTGGTCGCTTCAGTCAGCTTGATGCTGCGTTGCGCC
The DNA here is from genome assembly GCF_013385455.1 of Pseudomonas sp. G1002. Classification (NCBI taxonomy): domain Bacteria; kingdom Pseudomonadati; phylum Pseudomonadota; class Gammaproteobacteria; order Pseudomonadales; family Pseudomonadaceae; genus Pseudomonas; species Pseudomonas sp. G1002. The sequence goes on along the minus strand of NZ_JACAPY010000006.1, from coordinate 51,540 downwards.
ATGCGGAAGCGATGGTGGCTGCCGGTGCGACTCTGATTGACGTCGGTGGCGAATCAACCCGGCCCGGCGCGCGCGCAGTTTCTCCCCTGGAGGAACTGGAACGGGTTGCTCCGATTGTCGAGCGCATCCATCAAGAGCTGGACGTCATCATCTCTGTCGACACCTCGACCCCTGCCGTTATGCGCGAAACTGCGCGGCTGGGAGCAGGGTTGATCAACGATGTGCGCTCTTTGCAGCGCGATGGCGCTCTGGATGCGGCCGCCGCGACGGGGCTGCCGGTTTGTCTGATGCATATGCTTGGCGAGCCGGGCACGATGCAGGACGACCCGCATTACGACAATCTGGTCGGTGAAGTGAAAGGTTTTCTTGCCGAGCGCATGGCTCAATGCGCGGCGGTGGGGATTGCTCCCGAGCGGATAATCCTCGACCCGGGATTTGGCTTTGCCAAGACCTTGCAGCACAATTTAAGCCTGTTCAAGCATATGGAATCCCTGCATGCCCTTGGTCGCCCCTTGTTGGTCGGGGTTTCGCGCAAGAGCATGATAGGTCTGGCGTTGAATCGTCCCGTGGGTGAGCGGCTGCATGGCGGCCTGGCACTTGCGGCACTTGCCGTGGTCAAGGGTGCGCGCATCTTGCGCGTGCATGACGTGGCCGAGACGATAGATGTAGTGCGGATGATCGCAGCGGTTGAATCAGCCGAATAAGAATGATGGAGCACTTATGACTAAAAAGTATTTTGGCACCGATGGCATTCGCGGTCGGGTCGGCGAATTCCCGATTACTCCCGATTTCATGCTCAAGCTGGGCTGGGCCGCCGGCATGGCGTTCCGCAGCATGGGGGCCTGCCGTATCCTGGTGGGTAAGGACACGCGTATCTCGGGTTATATGTTTGAGTCTGCGCTGGAGGCAGGTCTGTCTGCTGCCGGCGCTGATGTGATGCTGTTGGGGCCGATGCCTACGCCGGCGATCGCTTACCTGACGCGTACCTTTCATGCTGAAGCCGGTATCGTGATCAGCGCTTCGCACAATCCCCATGATGACAATGGCATCAAGTTCTTCTCGGGCCAGGGCACCAAGCTGCCGGATGAGATCGAGCACATGATCGAAGAGTTGCTGGATGCGCCGATGACCGTCGTCGAATCGAGCAAGCTGGGCAAGGTATCGCGGATTAACGACGCTTCCGGCCGTTACATCGAATTCTGCAAAAGCAGCGTGCCTAGCAGCACCAATTTTGCCGGGTTGAAGGTCGTCATCGACTGCGCCCACGGCGCGACGTACAAAGTCGCACCGAGTGTGTTCAAGGAGCTTGGCGCAGACGTTACTGTACTGTCGGCGCAGCCGAACGGCCTGAACATCAACGACAACTGCGGCTCAACCCACATGGGGCAGTTGCAGGCGGCTGTCCTGGCTGAGCATGCCGACTTGGGCATCGCGTTCGATGGTGATGGCGACCGCGTATTGATGGTCGACCACACTGGCGCGATCGTCGATGGCGACGACCTGTTGTTCATCATCGCCCGTGACCTGCATGAGCGTAACAAGCTGCAAGGCGGCGTCGTCGGTACCTTGATGAGCAATCTTGGCCTGGAGCTGGCCCTGGCAGATCTGGGGATCCCGTTTGTGCGCGCCAATGTCGGTGACCGCTACGTGATTGCCGACCTGCTGGAGCGTAATTGGCAGGTGGGTGGCGAAAATTCCGGTCATATCGTCTGCTTCCAGCACACGACTACCGGGGATGCGATCATTGCGGCGCTGCAGGTGCTGCTGGCGCTGCGTCGCCGTGAAGAAAGCCTGGCCCAGGCGCGGCAGGCGTTGCGCAAGTGCCCGCAAGTGCTGCTCAACGTGCGCTTTGCAGGCGGTGACAACCCTATCGAGCATCCGGCTGTCAAAGAGGCCAGTGAGCGCGTGACTGCCGCCATGGCGGGGCGTGGTCGGGTCTTGCTGCGCAAGTCGGGTACCGAGCCTTTGGTGCGTGTAATGGTCGAGGGCGAGGACGAAACACAGGTTCGCGGCTATGCCGAAGAGCTGGCAAAACTGGTAACTGAAGTTTGCGCCTGAATTCGGCTTGCCAGTGATGATGTGGTTGGGTAACATCTGCGCCCACTTTGACCGACGAGGTACAGCATGCGTCGCACTATGGTAGCTGGTAACTGGAAGATGCACGGTACCCGCGCCAGTGTCGCTGAGCTGATCAATGGCCTTCGTCATTTGGCCTTGCCTAGCGGTGTTGATGTCGCGGTATTCCCGCCTTGCTTGTATATCAATCAAGTGATTGATGGCTTGAAAGGCAAGTCGATCCAGGTCGGCGCGCAGAACTCTGCGGTGGAATCCATGCAAGGTGCGTTGACCGGTGAGATTGCACCGAGTCAGCTGGTTGATGCGGGTTGCTCCCTGGTGCTTGTTGGGCACTCCGAGCGCCGCCAGATCATGGGCGAGCGTGATGGGACACTCAATCGCAAATTCGCGGCGGCACAGGCTTGCGGCTTGGTTCCGGTGTTGTGCATAGGGGAGACCCTTGAGCAGCGTGAGTCCGGTAAAACTCTTGAGGTTGTCGGGCGTCAGCTGGGCAGCATCATCGAGGAGCTGGGAGTCGGTGCCTTTGCAAATGCAGTAATTGCTTACGAGCCGGTCTGGGCCATTGGCACCGGGCTGACTGCTTCGCCGCAACAGGCGCAGGATGTGCACGCAGCCATCCGCGCGCAGTTGGCGGCAGAGAATTCTGAGGTCGCACGAGGTGTGCGGCTTCTATACGGCGGCAGCGTGAAGGCGGCCAATGCGGTCGAACTGTTCGGCATGCCGGATATCGATGGGGGGCTCATTGGTGGGGCTTCCCTGAATGCAGATGAGTTCGGTGCGATTTGTCGCGCCGCGGGAAACTGAAAAAATGCTGGAAACAGTCATCGTTGTTTTTCATCTGCTGGGTGCACTGGGCGTAGTTGCTCTGGTTTTGCTGCAGCAGGGTAAAGGTGCGGACGCTGGTGCGTCTTTCGGGGCAGGTGCTTCAAATACTGTGTTCGGAAGCCAAGGTTCCTCTACCTTTCTTAGTAAGTTTACTGCTATACTTGCCGCCGGTTTCTTCATAACCAGCTTGGGGTTAGGTTACTTTGCTAAAGAGAAAGCTCATGTGCTGACTCAAGTAGGTCTCCCAAACCCAGCAGTGTTGGAAGTACCAAAAGCAAAACCGGCTTCTGATGATGTCCCGGTGCTTCAAGAGCAAAAGTCGGCTACTCCAGCGACTGACGTACCTCCAGCTCAAGAGCAGAAGTAAGAAGGTTGTAAACGCTGTATTGCCGAGGTGGTGGAATTGGTAGACACGCAACCTTGAGGTGGTTGTGCCCATAGGGTGTAGGGGTTCGAGTCCCCTTCTCGGTACCAATTATCAGGAGAGCCCGCTGTTGCGGGCTTTCTTGTAGGTGGAAGGTTACATTGACCCTGTAAGGGATCGGTCGTATACTTCCGCCCCAGCTTTGTCGCGGGGTGGAGCAGTCTGGTAGCTCGTCGGGCTCATAACCCGAAGGTCGTCGGTTCAAATCCGGCCCCCGCAACCAGTTTTAGCGGAGCCCCTTTTAAGGGGCTTTTTGTTAGCTGGACACTTTCAACGCCGCTGTTCGACGGCGTTTCAAGGATGGGCGTTTCGCCCATTTTTTTATTTTGCACAGCATGCACATACATGCACGAGGGGGTTCAGGTGTCGAGCAAGCTAGAAGAGTTGCAGGCCTTGTTGGCCCCGGTGGTCGTGGCCCTAGGCTATGAATGCTGGGGTATTGAGTTTTCGGCTCAAGGTCGCCACTCAATGTTGCGCGTTTATATCGATAAAGAGGGCGGCGTGCTGGTGGACGATTGTGCCATTGTCAGCCGTCAGATCAGCGGTGTCCTGGATGTTGAAGATCCGATCTCCGTTGAATACACCCTCGAAGTTTCCTCGCCTGGCATGGAACGCCCACTGTTCACTATTGATCAGTTTGCAAAATTTGCCGGTGAACAAGTGAAGATCAAGCTGCGCTCTCCCTTTGAAGGGCGACGCAACTTTCAGGGCCTTCTGCGCGGTGTAGAAGAGCAGGACGTCGTGGTGCAGGTAGAAGACCATGAGTTCTTGTTGCCGATCGATATGATCGACAAGGCCAACATTATTCCCAGTTTTGACTGAGACGCGGATCCCGCGGATCCAATGGCTTGCGAAAGGCGAGGCGTACGATGAGCAAAGAAGTACTGCTGGTTGTTGAGTCGGTATCCAATGAAAAGGGCGTACCGGCAAACGTGATTTTTGAAGCGCTGGAGCTGGCCCTGGCCACTGCTACCAAAAAGCGTTTTGAAGACGAAGTTGATCTGCGTGTGGAAATCAACCGCCACACCGGTGCCTACGAGACTTTCCGTCGCTGGACGGTCGTCGAAGAAGCCGATCTTGATGATCCGGCCATCGAAACCTGGCCGAGCAAGGTTGCTGAAACGCATCCGGGCGCCCAGGTCGGTGATGTCGTCGAAGAAAAGATCGAATCCATCGAGTTCGGCCGCATCGCTGCACAGACTGCCAAGCAAGTCATCGTGCAGAAGGTCCGCGAAGCCGAGCGCGCTCAAGTCGTTGACGCTTATCGCGAGCGCCTGGGGGAAATCATCTCCGGCACCGTGAAAAAAGTCACCCGCGACAACGTGATCGTCGACCTGGGTAACAACGCTGAAGCGTTGCTGGCCCGCGAAGACATCATTTCCCGCGAAACTTTCCGGGTTGGCGTGCGCTTGCGTGCGCTGCTCAAGGAAATCCGCACCGAGAACCGCGGCCCTCAGTTGATCCTGTCGCGTACCGCGCCGGAAATGCTGATCGAGCTGTTCCGCATCGAAGTGCCGGAAATTGCCGAAGGCCTGATCGAAGTCATGGCTGCGTCCCGCGATCCGGGTTCACGCGCCAAGATCGCGGTCCGCTCCAAGGACAAACGCATCGACCCGCAAGGCGCTTGCATTGGTATGCGCGGTTCGCGCGTCCAGGCAGTGTCGGGCGAATTGGGCGGTGAGCGTGTGGACATCGTCCTGTGGGACGATAATCCTGCGCAGTTCGTGATCAACGCAATGTCGCCTGCTGAAGTGGCGGCAATTATCGTTGACGAGGATGCCCATGCAATGGACATCGCCGTTGGCGCAGACAATCTGGCTCAGGCCATCGGTCGCGGTGGTCAGAACGTACGTTTGGCCAGCCAGTTGACCGGCTGGACCCTGAACGTGATGACCGAATCGGACATCCAGGCTAAGCAGCAAGCAGAAACCGGTGACATTCTGCGCAACTTCATCGACGAGCTGGAAGTCGACGAAGACCTGGCACAGGTGCTGGTAGATGAAGGCTTCACCAGCCTGGAAGAGATTGCCTACGTACCGTTGGAAGAAATGCTCAACATCGACGGCTTTGACGAAGACACCGTCAACGAGCTTCGCGCTCGGGCCAAGGATCGTTTGTTGACTAAAGCCATCGCTACTGAGGAAAAGCTGGCAGACGCCCATCCGGCCGAAGACCTGCTCTCGCTTGAGGGTATGGACAAGGATTTGGCGATGGAACTGGCGGTGCGCGGCGTAATTACCCGCGAAGACCTGGCCGAGCAGTCTATTGACGACCTGCTCGACATCGACGGCATTGACGATGATCGTGCCGGCAAGTTGATCATGGCCGCCCGAGCCCATTGGTTCGAGTAATTAGGCGCGGCCTGAGGAGAGAAGTGCATGACGCAAGTCACGGTGAAACAACTGGCCGATGAGGTCAAAACACCGGTAGAGCGCCTGTTGCAGCAGATGCGTGAGGCAGGTCTGCCGCACACCGCCGCCGATGAAGGTGTGAGCGATAGTGAGAAGCAGTCTTTGCTGACTCACTTGAAGAGCAGCCACAAGGCGAAAGTGGAAGAACCGCGCAAGATTACATTGCAGCGCAAAACCACCAGCACCCTGCGTGTTGCTGGCAGCAAGAGCATCAGCGTTGAAGTACGCAAGAAGAAAGTCTTCGTACAGCGCAGCCCGGAAGAAATCGAAGCCGAGCGCAAACGCGAACTGGAAGAACGTCGCGCAGTAGAAAATGCTGCTCGTCAGAAGGCTGAAGAAGAAGCCAAGCGTCGCGCCGAAGAAGAAGCGCGTCGCCAGCCTGCTGCTGCGCAACCTGCTAACACTGAGGCCGTTGCTGCGCCTAGCGCGCCTGTTGAAGCTGTTCGTGAGGCCGCTCCGGTTGCCGCCGCGCCAGCTCCTGCAGCCGACGCTCGCAAACGCGAAGAACCTCGCCGCCCGGACAAACCACGTGCCGACGATAACAATCGTCGTGGCAGTGGCGATGGTGAGCGCAAAAACGCTCCACATCGTGCTTCGGTCAAAGAGAAGGCCCCAGCGCCACGCGTTGCCCCACGTACTACCGACGAAGAAAGCGACAGCTTCCGTCGCGGTGGTCGCGGCAAGGCCAAGCTGAAGAAGCGCAACGCCCACGGTTTCCAGAGCCCAACCGGCCCTGTCGTGCGTGATGTGCAGATCGGCGAGACCATCACTGTTGGCGACCTCGCCAATCAGATGTCGGTCAAGGCTGCTGAAATCATCAAGTTCATGTTCAAACTGGGTACCCCAGCGACCATCAACCAGGTACTGGACCAGGAAACTGCCCAACTGGTTGCTGAAGAGCTGGGCCACAAAGTGACCCTGGTCAGCGACACCGCCCTGGAAGATTCCCTGGCCGAGTCCCTGAAGTTTGAAGGCGAGACGTTCTCCCGTGCGCCAGTCGTGACCGTAATGGGCCACGTTGACCATGGTAAGACCTCGCTGCTCGACTATATCCGTCGTGCCAAGGTAGCTGCAGGCGAAGCCGGCGGCATCACCCAGCACATCGGTGCATACCACGTTGAAACCGAACGCGGCATGGTCACCTTCCTCGACACCCCTGGTCACGCCGCGTTTACCGCCATGCGTGCCCGTGGTGCCAAGGCGACTGACATCGTGATCCTGGTAGTTGCAGCGGACGACGGCGTAATGCCGCAGACCATTGAAGCTGTCCAGCACGCTAAAGCCGCTGGTGTTCCTCTGGTTGTTGCAGTGAACAAAATCGACAAGCCGGGCGCCGATCTCGATCGCATCCGTAGCGAACTGTCGGTTCACGGCGTGACTTCCGAAGAGTGGGGCGGTGATACGCCATTCGTTTCGGTTTCGGCGAAAGTCGGTACCGGTGTAGACGAACTGCTCGAAGCTGTCCTGCTGCAAGCCGAAGTTCTCGAACTGAAAGCAACTCCATCGGCCCCAGGTCGTGGTGTTGTGGTTGAATCGCGTCTCGACAAGGGTCGTGGCCCGGTTGCAACCGTTCTGGTTCAAGACGGTACCCTGCGCCAAGGCGACATGGTCCTGGTCGGTTCGAACTATGGCCGTGTACGTGCCATGCTCGACGAGAACGGCAAGCCAATCAAGGAAGCCGGTCCTTCCATCCCTGTCGAGATCCTCGGCCTGGACGGTACCCCGGACGCTGGCGACGAGATGAGCGTGCTGTCGGACGAGAAGAAAGCCCGTGAAGTGGCTCTGTTCCGTCAAGGCAAGTTCCGCGAAGTCAAGCTGGCCCGTGCTCACGCCGGCAAGCTGGAAAACATCTTCGAGAACATGGGCCAGGCAGAGAAGAAGACGCTTAACATCGTCCTCAAATCTGACGTTCGTGGTTCCCTCGAAGCGTTGAACGGCGCCTTGAATGGCCTGGGTAACGACGAAGTGCAAGTGCGTGTGGTCGGCGGCGGTGTCGGTGGTATCACCGAATCCGATGCCAACCTGGCGCTGGCCTCCAACGCTGTACTGTTCGGCTTCAACGTGCGTGCCGATGCTGGCGCACGGAAGATCGTCGAGCAGGAAGGCCTGGACATGCGTTACTACAACGTCATCTACGACATCATCGAAGACGTCAAGAAAGCCCTCACCGGCATGCTTGGCAGCGACGTCCGGGAGAACATCCTGGGTGTGGCCGAGGTGCGTGATGTGTTCCGCTCGCCGAAATTCGGCGCGATCGCCGGTTGCATGGTTATCGAAGGTGTTGTGCACCGTAACCGTCCAATCCGTGTACTGCGTGAAGACATCGTTATCTTCGAAGGCGAGCTGGAATCCCTGCGCCGCTTCAAGGATGACGCTTCCGAAGTACGTGCCGGCATGGAATGCGGTATTGGCGTCAAGAGCTACAACGACGTCAAGGCGGGTGACAAGATCGAAGTCTACGAGAAGGTCCAGGTTGCTCGCAGCCTCTAACTCGCGTACTTCAAGGGCCACGCAGCGCCCGGGCATGCAAATGCCTGGCGCTGTGTCCGGACTCTAAACGCAACGCCCGGTCTGGCTTTTGTCAGGCCGGGCGTTTGCCGCTTTCAGACCCCACGGGTTTCACCGTGTGGCAGCAACAGGTAACAAGACATGGCAAAAGAATACAGCCGTACCCAACGTATCGGCGATCAGATGCAGCGTGAGCTGGCACAGCTGATCCGTCGTGAAGTAAAAGACCCACGTGTTGGCCTGGTCACCATCACCGCCGTTGAAGTCAGCCGTGACGTTGGTCACGCCAAGATCTTCATCACCGTGATGGGCCAGGACAACAGCGAAGAAATCGCGCAAAGCATCAAGGTGCTCAACTCCGCCGCAGGTTTCCTGCGTATGCAGTTGGCCCGTGAAATGAAGCTGCGCAGCGTTCCTCAGTTGCACTTCCACTACGACGAAAGTGTCGTGCGTGGCGCGCACCTGTCGGCACTGATCGAGCGGGCCGTGGCTGAAGACAATCAGCACCCGGAATCCGCCACGCCTGAAGACGCCAAGGAGTAATCGGTGGCTCAGGTCAAACGTATCCGTCGTAATGTCAGCGGCATCATTCTGCTCGACAAGCCCATTGGTTTTACCTCCAATGCGGCGTTGCAGAAGGTTCGCTGGCTGCTCAATGCCGAGAAGGCAGGGCACACCGGCAGCCTCGACCCCTTGGCCACCGGCGTGTTGCCGTTGTGCTTCGGCGAGGCCACCAAGTTTTCGCAATACCTGCTCGATTCCGACAAGGGCTACGAGACCCTGATGCAACTGGGCAAGACCACCACCACGGCAGACGCCGAAGGTGATGTTTTGCAGGTTCGCGAGGTGACCGTTGGTCGTGCTGATATCGAAGCTGCCTTACCTGCTTTTCGTGGGCAAATCAGTCAGATACCGCCGATGTACTCGGCTCTCAAGCGTGATGGCCAGCCTCTATACAAGCTGGCACGTGCAGGGGAAGTGGTGGAGCGCGAACCGCGTTCTGTTACTATTGCGCGCTTGGAATTGCTCGCCGCTGAAGGCGACACCGCCCGGTTGGCGGTGGACTGCAGCAAAGGCACCTATATCCGTACCCTCGTGGAAGATATCGGTGAGCAACTAGGCTGTGGCGCATACGTTGCAGAACTGCGACGCACCCAGGCAGGCCCTTTCACCCTGGCCCAGACGGTCACGCTGGAAGAGCTGGAAGCGGTACATGCCGAAGGCGGCAACGAAGCGGTTGATCGCTTCCTGATGCCATCGGACAGCGGTTTGCTGGATTGGCCATTGCTGCACTTCTCGGAGCACAGCGCGTTCTACTGGCTTAACGGCCAGCCGGTACGTGCACCGGATGCCCCGAAGTTCGGCATGGTACGGGTACAAGATCACAACGGTCGCTTTATCGGTATCGGTGAAGTGAGCGAAGACGGGCGCATCGCGCCGCGTCGACTGATTCGGTCAGAATGACCGAAACCAGTTTGTGGTAAAAGCGCAGTAGCTTTTACTCAAACTGGAACGAGGGTGGCTGTTAGCAGGCATGGTCACTACTCATTTTTAGATACAGGGATTTGTCCCTGGCCTGTTGAAACTGCCCTTTGGGTGGTTTCCTGAAAAAAGGATTGCCTCATGGCTCTCGACGTTCAAGAAAAAGCACAAATCGTTGCTGACTATCAGCAAGCTGTTGGTGACACTGGTTCGCCAGAAGTGCAAGTTGCACTGCTGACCCACAACATCAACAAGCTGCAAGGTCACTTCAAGGCCAACGGTAAAGATCACCACTCCCGTCGTGGTCTGATCCGCATGGTAAACCAGCGCCGTAAGCTGCTGGACTACCTGAAAGGCAAGGATCTGGGTCGTTATCAGACTCTGATCGGTCGCCTGGGTCTGCGTCGCTAATAAGCGATTGCGCTAGAGGTTGGTTGGCTGTCGTGTGTCAGTGGGTTTCCCGCTGGCCCATGGCAGGCTTCCAGCCTCAAGTTTTATCTGGATACACGTTTTACCCTGGACAGGCGTTGGGCCGATTCCCGACATTGCCCAAGAATTTCGCAAGAAGACAAGTTCCCCAAGAGCCACAAAGAAGGTAGGACACCGTGAACCCGGTTATCAAAAAATTCCAGTTCGGTCAGTCGACCGTTACCCTCGAGACAGGCCGTATCGCCCGTCAAGCCTCCGGCGCAGTGCTGGTTACCGTTGACGACGACGTCACCGTATTGGTGACCGTTGTAGGCGCCAAGACCGCTGACCCAAGCAAAGGCTTCTTCCCTCTTTCCGTTCACTACCAGGAAAAGACTTACGCTGCAGGTAAGATCCCTGGTGGTTTCTTCAAGCGTGAAGGCCGTCCTTCCGAGAAAGAAACCCTGACTTCCCGACTGATCGACCGTCCGATCCGTCCGCTGTTCCCAGAAGGCTTCATGAACGAAGTGCAGGTTGTCTGCACCGTCGTTTCCACCAGCAAGAAGACCGATCCGGACATCGCTGCGATGATCGGTACCTCGGCGGCCCTGGCCATCTCCGGTATTCCTTTCGATGGCCCGATCGGCGCTGCCCGTGTTGCATTCCACGAAAGCACCGGCTACCTGCTGAACCCGACTTACGAACAGCAGAAAGCTTCGAGCCTGGACATGGTCGTTGCCGGTACTTCGGAAGCCGTGTTGATGGTTGAATCGGAAGCCAAAGAGCTGACCGAAGACCAGATGCTGGGCGCTGTACTGTTTGCTCACGACGAGTTCCAGGTTGTGATCAACGCTGTCAAGGAACTGGCCGCTGAAGCTGCCAAGCCAACCTGGACCTGGGCTCCTCAGCCAGAAGCTACCGCACTGCTGGGCGCTATCCGCTCCGAGTTCGGCACCGCTATCTCCGACGCCTACACCATCACCATCAAGGCCGACCGTTACGCTCGCCTGGGTGAGCTGAAGGACCAGGTTGTTGCCAAGCTTTCCGGTGAAGAAGGCCAGCCTTCTTCCAGCGAAGTCAAAGCAGCCTTCGGCGAAATCGAATACCGCACCGTTCGCGAAAACATCGTTAACGGCAAGCCACGTATCGACGGCCGCGACACCCGCACCGTACGTCCGCTGAACATCGAAGTCGGCGTTCTGCCAAAAACCCACGGTTCGGCCTTGTTCACCCGCGGTGAAACCCAGGCCCTGGTTGTTGCAACACTGGGTACTGCCCGTGACGCACAGCTGCTGGACACCCTGGAAGGCGAGAAAAAAGACCCGTTCATGCTGCACTACAACTTCCCTCCGTTCTCGGTAGGTGAGTGTGGTCGCATGGGTGGCGCTGGTCGTCGCGAAATCGGTCACGGCCGTCTGGCCCGTCGTTCGATTGCAGCCATGTTGCCTGCCGCCGACGTGTTCCCGTACACCATTCGCGTTGTGTCGGAAATCACCGAGTCCAACGGTTCCAGCTCCATGGCTTCGGTCTGCGGCGCTTCCCTGGCTCTGATGGATGCCGGCGTTCCGATGAAGGCACCGGTTGCCGGTATCGCCATGGGCCTGGTTAAAGAAGGCGAAAAGTTCGCCATCCTGACCGACATCCTGGGCGACGAAGACCACCTGGGCGACATGGACTTCAAAGTAGCCGGTACCGCCAAAGGTGTTACCGCGCTGCAGATGGACATCAAGATCAAGGGCATCACCGAAGAAATCATGGAAATCGCTCTGGGCCAAGCCCTGGAAGCGCGCCTGAACATCCTCGGTCAGATGAACCAGATCATTGGCCAGTCCCGTACCGAACTGTCGGAAAATGCTCCGACCATGATCGCGATGAAAATCGACACCGACAAAATCCGTGATGTTATCGGTAAAGGCGGCGCGACCATTCGTGCGATCTGTGAAGAGACCAAGGCTTCGATCGACATCGAAGACGACGGCTCGATCAAGATCTTCGGCGAAACCAAGGAAGCGGCTGAAGCGGCACGTCAGCGCGTCCTGGGTATCACTGCTGAAGCCGAGATCGGCAAGATCTACGTCGGTAAGGTTGAGCGCATCGTCGACTTCGGCGCATTCGTCAACATCCTGCCGGGCAAGGACGGTCTGGTTCACATCTCCATGCTGAGCGATGCTCGCGTTGAGAAAGTGACCGACATCCTGAAAGAAGGCCAGGAAGTGGAAGTGCTGGTACTGGACGTGGACAACCGCGGCCGTATCAAGCTGTCCATCAAGGACGTAGCAGCAGCCAAGGCTTCGGGCGTTTAATCACCCCGTCGCTGCAAGCTGAAAAAGGACTCTTCGGAGTCCTTTTTTTATGCCTGCGGGAAACTGTTGCGAAATCAGGCGTTTAGCCATACCCCAAAAGCCGCAACTTGCATGCAGGCACGTTCGTCTTCATGCAAGTTGCACGATTCCGAAAATCACCTGTTTTCATAACGTGTTGTTTTATAAGGATTTAATTGGCCACGTCGAGTTGGCACACTGTCTGCAATATCCCTGTTAACGCTGCAGCATCAAGGTTTACGTACTGCAGACTTTTAATAAAACAGGAGTTACTCGTATGAAGAAGTTCGCTCTCGCTACTGCTACCGCTCTGACCCTGGCCATGGGTGCTAACGTAGCCTTTGCTCAGACTTCCCAAGCCCCTATGACGCTGGCGGCCGGTGAAGTCACCAAGGCTAAAGAGTCCACTTCGGATACCTGGATCACCACCAAAGTCAAAGCTGACCTGCTGACCGAGAAAGGTATTCCTGGTTCGGACATTAAGGTTGAGACCAACAAAGGTGTGGTTTCCCTGTCCTCGACAGTTGCTATCTCTGACGCTCAGAAAGCTACTGCTGTAGCGATCACCAAGAAAATCAAAGGCGTAACCGCAGTTTCGGCTGACGGCCTGATGGCTGGCGGCGCTACAAAGGCTGATAACGTCGACAAAACCAAAAGCGCAGCTGCTGGTGCCAAAGAGTCCACCTCGGACACTTGGATCACCACCAAAGTGAAAGCTGACCTGGTAACCGAGAAAGGTATTCCTGGCACCGACATCAAAGTCGAAACCAACAAAGGTGTAGTTTCCCTGTCGTCGACCGTCGCAGTGACTGAAGCGCAGAAAACCACCGCGGTGAACATCACCAAGAAAATCAAAGGCGTTAAAGCTGTATCGGCCGACGGCCTGAAAGCAGAGTAACGCTTAACGAATCGCCTGAGCTAGGCGGAGGCGGCCACGAGCGAGTCTAGTTATCCGCTCAATGCACCTCACAGGTTCATGCGACCGACCACACGGATGTGGTCATTACAGGCCCCGGCACTTGTGTCGGGGCCTGTTCTATTGTGGGTAGAAAAGTGGGGAGGTCAGCGAGGCTCTTGTGGCGAGGGGGCTTGCCCCCGTTGGGCTGCGTAGCGGCCCCTTGGTATGACGACGGTGATCCGCCAGAATGACCGCGACGCCCTCATTGGCGCCGCTACGCAGCCCAACGGGGGACAAGCCCCCTCGCCACAGGTGCTCAGCGGGTGCCGGTTTATTCGGCATCCAGATGCATCGGTGTTACCACCCGACCATCTTTCTCCGCTTCCCCAAGGTTTGCATCGATAAAGTAAACCCGCTCATCTTCCAGCTGCGCCTTGTCTACCAGGTAGTCCTTGATCGCGCTGGCGCGGTCCTGGCCCAGTTGGCGCAGCAACACGTCACTGCCACTCCAGAACTTGATCACACCGTCCCGCAGCTTGGCGGTGCGCTCGTCATTGCTCAGGTCTTTCCATTCGGCCGGAGGCTGTTGTTTCAGGCGGGTGCGGTAGATGCCTTCCAGCAGCGGCGCCTTTTCCTTTTCCGGTACTTCAAGCAGCGACGCCTGGGCCGGCACCTTGTCGCCACGGCGCTGGAGGATCTTGTAGTAGTTGTACTGGTATTCGCGTTCCAGCCGTTGTGCGGCCAAAAGCGGGCCGTCACTGCTGGCAGCGGCGGTGCCTTCGATCTCCAGGCGCAGCGCAGGGCGCTCCTTGAGGGCTTTGGCCAGGCTGTCGAGGGCCGACTGGGAATCCTTGCTCAGCTCGCTGGAGCCTGCCGCAAACGACACGTTGCCAAGGTCTTGGGCACCACCACCGCTGATCAGGCCGCCAATGAACTTGAATGGCGCCGTGGCCGCACGTACTACCAGGTTGCGCAGGGTCTGCCAGACAATCGGCATGACGCTGAACTGCGGGTTGTTCAAGTCGCCGGTCACCGGCAGTTCGATCGAGATCTTGCCGTCGGAGTCCTTGAGCAGGGCTATCGCCAGGCGAATCGGCAGGTCCACGGCGTCGGCGCTGTCGACCTTCTCACCCAGTTGCAGTTGCTCGACCACCACCTTGTTTTCGGCCTTCAACTGGCCCTTGGTGATGACGTAATGCAGGTCAAGGTTGAGCCGACCCTTGCGGATGCGGAACCCGGCAAACTTGCCCGAGTATGGCGTCAGGGTGGTCAGTTCGACGCGTTTGAAGCTGGTGGCGATATCCAGTGCGGCCATCGGGTCAAACGGATTCACGCTGCCCTTGATGGTGACCGGTGCATAACGGTCAACCTTGCCCTTGACGTCGACGCTCGCCGGTTTGGCCTGGCGACTGTCAATGGTGCCGATCTGGCCGTTGAGCTGCTGGATGGCCGTGGCGAAGTTCGGGGTCAGGCTGAAGTCGGCGAAGTTGGCCGAGCCGTCGTTGATCGCAATTTGACCAATATGAATGCCCAGGGGCTTCTCTTTGCTGGCCGCAGGTTTCGCCGCGGACTTGCCGGGGCTGTTGGCCGGCTGCGGGATCAGCAGGTCATCGATGTTGGTGGTGCGGTCATCGTTGATCATGAAGCGCGCATAGGGCTGCAACAGGTTGACCTTGTCGATCGACAGGCTGTCGCCATGTTGATAATTCACGCCTTCCAGCACCAGGCGCTGCCACTTGAGGAAGTCGCGGGTCTTCATGGTGTCCAGGGTGTGCAACTGGTCGACCTGGGCCCGGCCGGTCACCTGGAATGCCAGGGGGTCGGTGCTTTTCAGGTTCACGTCGAGGTTGCTGCCGAGCATGCCGCTACGCAGTTCCAGGCGGATAAACGGGCTGATATAGGACTGGGCGACGCGCAGGTCGATGTCTTTGGTGTCCACTTTCAGCTTGGCGCTGACCGGGCTCAGGTTGACCTGGCCGGTCGCCTCGAGCTTGCCTTGTTTGCCTACGCCGGTATCGAGCTTGAGGGTAAAAGGGCTCTGGTTAAGGCTGTCGAAACCCTGCAGGTCAAGGTTCAGCGGCCCGACTTCCAGGGCGACTGCCGGTTTGGCCGAGCGGTCAGCCAGATGCACTTGATAGTCGCGCAGCTGCACGTCCTTGAGCAGCACTTGCCAAGGCTTGCTCGGCGCTGCCGGTGCAGGTTTTGGCGAGTCGGCGGTAGCGGGTGCGGTGGCTGGCTCGGCTGCGGGTGCAGTTGCAGGTTTGCTCGGTTGGCTGGCAAACAGCTTCTGCCAGTCCAGCTGGCCGTCGGCTTCAAGGGCGGCCCAGGTTTCGAGTTTATTACTGCGGATCTTGCCGACGATCACTTGCTGTTTGGCCAGGTCCACGGTGGTTTCGCTGACGTCCAGCTTCTGCAGGCGCGCGAGCGGCCGGCCATCCGGTGCCTTGATCGCAAACGGCGCGACACTCAGGGCGACGTTGGTCAGGTTCAGCTCGGTTTCCTTGGCCAGGCTCAGCTTGTAGTCGGTGCTGAAGTTGAGGATGCCGTCTTCCAGAACCAGCGGCACCGCGTCACGTACATACGGCCACCAGACTTTCATCTTGCCGTCGGTAACCTTGAGTTTGCCCTCGGAGGCGATCGGGATCAGGCTGAAGTTGCCGGTCCAGTCGATCTGGCCGCCTTCAGGGCCGGCTGCCACCAGGGTCATGTCGGCGTTGTCATCGGGCAGCGTGCTGAGGTTTTTCAGCTCGAAATCGAGTTTGTCGTAGAGAAACTCGATCGGCTCGCTCGGGCGCAAATCCTGGAAGTGCACATAGCCGCCTGCCAGCTTGATGTTATCGATGCGCAGCGGGAATGGCTTGGCGTTTGGATCGGTTGGTGTCGGTTCGCTGGCCGGGAGTTTGAACAGCTGCGCCAGGTTGAGCTGGCCGGATTTGTCGAACAGCAGCTCGGTCTTGGGCTTGTCGAGTTGTACGTCGGCCAGGTGCAGGGCGCGGGTCCACAGGCTGTCGATCTGCAGGTTGGCATAGAGGCGTTCAAAGGCCACTTGCTCCTTGCCCGGCTCACCGATATTCAGGCCCCACACGGTCAGTTCGAGGCTGAACGGGTTGAGCTCGATACGCTCGACACGCGCCGGCACCGTGGCGTAGTTGGCCAACTGTTGGTTGGCCACGCGAAGGGCAATGCCGGGGAGAATCAGGAAGCCCAGCAAGCTGTACAGGGCAAGGGCGGTCAGCAAGGCGCCAGCGGCGCGAATCAATCCTTTGGGCATATGTGACGCCATCTATGTCAATCAAGAGTGCCTTGGAGTATGGCACGGGTTTACGGTTCCGAAGAGCCGGGCCTTTATTACTGCGCCCTGACCCTTTTGGGACAAGTCCTACAGTTGCAGGATCAGGGTCTTCAGCGGTGGTTGCTGGTCGTGGGACGGGAAGTCTGCGCCGGGTGTCATGACCTGCCATTCGCGCACCGGGCGCCCGGCCTTTTCGGCGCAGCGCAGGACCTGGTCGCGCCAGTCGTCCATGCTGACTTTTGCCAGGTTGTTGCAGCAGATCAGCACGCCGTTGTCGGCGGTGGTCAGCAGTGCAGGCTTGAGCAGGCTCTGATAGTCGCGCAGCAGGTCGACGGTGCCGAAGGCGCTCTTGGCCCAGGCCGGCGGGTCAAGCAGTACCAGGTCGTATTGGCGTTGCTCCAGGCGTGGATAACTCGGCAGTTTCTGGCCGCGACGCTGGCTGATGGGCAGGCCGGCCAGTTGGCGGATTGCCGGGAAGTAGTCGGACTGGATGAATTCCATCGTCGGCAATTGCGGGTTGAGCTGGCCGTTTTCGCGACCGACCGCCAGGTTGCCCTCGGCAAAGTCCAGGTTGCACACCTCACGAGCGCCACCGGCAGCAGCACTCAGGCCTACGCCGCAGGTGTAGGCAAACAGGTTCAGCACGCTTTTTCCGGCGCTGTGTGCCTTGACCCAGCCACGGGTGTTGCGCAGGTCCAGGAACAACAGCGGGTCTTGCCCGGCATGGCGGCCGCGCACGCGGTAATTGAGGCCCCATTCGTGGCCGACCAGGTCTTCCAGGGCTGCGGACTCGGCGCGGTACACCGTGTCTTCACGGTCGATGCGCGAGTTGCCCCGGGAGCGGTCGTTGTAGACCAGCAGCAGTTCAAGCCCCAGGTGCTGGTTGATTGCTTGATGCAGGTGCAACAGGTCGTCGCTTTCCAGCGACTGGTGAAAACTCTGCACCAGCAGTTGCGGGCCGTAGCGGTCGATCGTCAGGCCGCCGGCGCCTTCCTGGCTGCCGTGGAACAGGCGATAGCAATCGGTACCTTGTGCATGCAACTCGGCGAGCAGGTCCTGGCGATGATCGAGGGCGGCGCGCAGCGCCTGATTCAAGGAAGACATAGTGCGCGCCTTGCAGAGTAATTGGGGCGCGGGAGTTTAACAGTTATGGCTCCAGCAGGCCCATTCGCCTGTGGGCCCGCTGCACCGAACCATTGCGCATGGCCCAGCGCAACAACGGCGCGCTGCGCCTGACCCCGGCACGAATCATCTGGCGCTGGATCGGGCTTTGCTTCTGCCCGAGCATGTCGCTGGCCCAGTCCGGCAGCAGGTCGATACCGGCCTGCATCATCAGCGAGCCAAACGGCTTGGCCAGGGTGCTCGGAGACGGCGCATTGAGCAGCAGGCGCAGGACTTCGTGGCTGCGCTGGTCACACAGCAGTTGCGGGCGGATACGCTCAAGGTAATCGGAAATTTCCTGGCGCGAACGCGGCACATGGCGCGCGCCCAATTGCTCGGCCACCAGGGCGATTTCGCTGTAGTACCGGTCTTGATCCCTCGGAGATAAATCCGGGTTGCGATAACGCAGGTGGGCCGCGAGAAAGTTGCTGACCTCCGCCACATGCACCCAGGTCAGCAACTCGGGATCACTGGCGGCATACGGTCGGCCGTCCGGTGCATGGCCGACCACTTGCAGGTGAATGGTGCGCACTTTCTCGATCAGCCATTCGGCGTCACGCCGCGAACCAAACGTGGTGCCGGAAATGAACTGCGAGGTGCGTCGTAACCGCCCCAGCATGTCCTGCCGAAAGTTCGAGTGGTCCCACACGCCGGCCAACGCCAGCGGGTGCAATGCCTGCAACATCAACGCGCTGATGCCGCCGATCAACATGCTGCTGAAGTCGCCATGGACCTTCCAGCTCACCGAGTTCGGCCCAAAGAGACCCGGATCGCCCTTGGGGTTCTCCAGGTCGAGTTGGCCCAGCGACAAGCCGGTCAGGCTCATCAGCTGGTTTTCGATGCGGCTGCGAATGAATTCCATGGGTTCCTAGCGGTTGAGGCGCTTGTCGATCAGGCCGTCCACCACGCTCGGGTCGGCCAGTGTGGATGTATCTCCCAGGCTGTCCAGCTCGTTGCAGGCAATCTTGCGCAGGATCCGCCGCATGATCTTGCCTGAGCGGGTTTTCGGCAAGGCCGGCGCCCATTGAATCAGCTCGGGCTTGGCGAAGCTGCCGATTTCCTTGCTGACCAGGTCCAGCAGGTGCTTTTTCAGCGCGTCGTCGGGCTCGACGCCATTCATGGGCGTGACGAAGGCATAGATGCCCTGGCCTTTTACGTCGTGTGGATAACCGACCACCGCGGCTTCTGCGACCTGATCATGCAGCACCAGGGCGCTTTCGACTTCGGCGGTGCCGATGCGGTGCCCGGAAACGTTGATCACGTCGTCGATGCGGCCGGTGATCCAGTAGTCACCGTCCTCGTCGCGCCGCGCGCCGTCACCGGTAAAGTAGTAGCCGGGGTAGGGTTTGAAATAGGTGTCGATCATCCGCTGAGGGTCGCCGTACACGCTGCGGATCTGCCCTGGCCAGCTGGATTTGATCGCCAGCACGCCGCTGCCGGCGCCACTGATTTCCTTGCCTTGCTCATCGAGCAGCACCGGCACCACGCCGAACATCGGCTGGGTGGCGCAGCCGGGCTTGATCCGCTGGGCGCTGACCAGCGGGCTGAGCATGATGCCGCCGGTTTCGGTCTGCCACCAGGTGTCGACAATCGGGCAGCGTTGTTCGCCGACCGCGTTGAAGTACCAGTCCCAGGCCTCCGGGTTGATTGGCTCGCCGACACTGCCCAGCAGGCGCAGGCTGGCGCGGGAAGTGTTTTCCAGTGGGCCGTGGCCTTCCCGCATCAGCGCGCGTAACGCGGTCGGCGCGGTGTAGAAGATGTTGACCTTGTGTTTGTCGATCACCTGCCAGAACCGCGAGCTGTCCGGGTAGCTCGGCACGCCTTCGAACATCAGCGAGGTCGCACCATTGGCCAGTGGCCCGTACACGATATAGCTGTGGCCGGTGACCCAACCGACATCGGCGGTGCACCAGAACACTTCGCCGTCGCGGTAATCGAGCACGTACTTGAAGGTCATCGCAGCCTGCAGCAGGTAACCGCCGGTGGTGTGCAACACACCTTTGGGTTTGCCGGTGCTGCCGGAGGTGTAGAGGATAAACAGCGGGTCTTCCGCATCCATCTGCTCGGGCGGGCAGTCGTCGCTGGCTGCATTCAGGGCCTGTTGATACTTGAGGTCGCGCCCTTCAGTCCAATTGACTGCCGCGCCAGTGCGCTGCACCACCAGTACCGTGCTGACACCCGGGCAACTGGCCAGGGCCTTGTCGACATTCTGTTTCAGCGCCACCGGCTTGCCGCCGCGCACGCCTTCATCGGCGGTGATCACCGTGCGGCAATCGGCGTCGAGAATGCGGTCGCGCAGGGCGTCCGGCGAGAATCCGCCAAACACCACCGAATGCACCGCACCGATCCGCGTACAGGCCAGCATCGCGTAGGCCGCCTCGGGAATCATCGGCATGTAGATGCACACCCGGTCGCCTTTCTTCACGCCACGGCTTTTCAGCACGTTGGCCAGGCGGCTGACGTTTTGGTGGAGCTGGCGGTAGGTAATTTTGGAAGACGTCGCAGGATCATCGCCCTCCCAGATGAAGGCCGGCTGATCAGCGCGTTGCGCGAGGTGACGGTCGATGCAGTTGTAACTGACGTTCAGTTGGCCTCCGGCCAACCATTGCGCGGCGCCGGTCTTGATGTCGGATTTCTGGACGGTCTGCCAGGGCGTGGTCCAGTCGAGAAAACGCTTGGCCTGTTCGGCCCAGAACGTATCGGGTTGCTCGACGGATTGGCGGTAGAGGCGCTGGTAGTCCTCTTGACTGAGTTGCGCAGCCCGGCGGACGGCATCGGCGGTGGGGAACGTGCTGATATCGAACATGAGGGATCCTTATTCTTGTTTTTTGCGACAAGAGGGGAGCTTTGCGACCCTCGTAGGAGCTGGCAAGCCAGCTCCTACGAGGGTCCGCTCCCGCAGGTTCAGACCCTCATTGTAGTGCTGATACCATCAACCGCGGTGACGGCCGCGGAAGTAGTTGATCAACCCCTGGGTGGACGCATCGTCCGCAGGCTGTTCTTCGGTGCCGGTCAGGCGGTTGTAGACGCCTTTGCCCAGCTCCTTGCCCAGCTCCACGCCCCACTGGTCGAACGCGTTGATGCCCCAGATGACGCTTTGCACGAACACTTTGTGTTCATACATCGCCACCAGTGCGCCAAGACGGCGAGGGCTGATGCGTTCAACCACAATGGTGTTGCTCGGACGGTTGCCCGGGATCACCTTGTGCGGTGCCAGCTTCTGCACTTCGGCTTCGTCCATGCCCTTGTCGCGCAGCTCGGCTTCAGCCTCGGCGCGGGTCTTGCCGAGCATCAGGGCCTGGCTCTGGGACAGGCAGTTGGCGTACAGCCACTGATGGTGGTCGGAAACCGGGTTGAAGCTGACGATCGGCACGATGAAGTCGGCCGGGATCAGTTGGGTGCCCTGGTGCAGCAGCTGGTGGTAAGCATGCTGGCCGTTGCAGCCTACGCCGCCCCAGATAACCGGGCCGGTGTCGGTGGAAACCGGCGTACCGTCCTGGCGCACGCTCTTGCCGTTGGATTCCATGTCCAGCTGTTGCAGGTGCTTGGTGATGTTACGCAGGTAGTGATCGTACGGCAGGATTGCGTGGCTCTGCGCGCCCCAGAAGTTGCCGTACCACACGCCCAGCAGGCCGAGCAGCACCGGCATGTTCGCCTCGAATGGAGCGGTCTGGAAATGCTGGTCCATGGTGTAGGCGCCGGACAGCAGTTCCTTGAAGTTGGACATGCCGATGGCCAGCGCGATGGGCAGGCCGATGGCCGACCACAGCGAGTAACGACCGCCCACCCAGTCCCACATCGGGAAAATGTTCTCTTCGCGGATACCGAAGGCCACGGCCGCCGCGTTGTTGCTCGATACAGCGATGAAGTGGCGATACAGCTCGGCTTCCGAGCCACCCTGGGCCAGGTACCAGGCGCGGGCGGCCTGGGCGTTTTTCAGGGTTTCGAGGGTGTTGAAGGATTTTGACGAGACGATGAACAGTGTGGTCTCGGCGCGCAGCTTCATAGTTAGCTCGTGGAACTCGCTGCCGTCGATGTTCGCCAGGTAATGG
Organism: Pseudomonas sp. G1002; assembly: GCF_013385455.1. NCBI lineage: Bacteria > Pseudomonadati > Pseudomonadota > Gammaproteobacteria > Pseudomonadales > Pseudomonadaceae > Pseudomonas > Pseudomonas sp. G1002. The sequence goes on along the minus strand of NZ_JACAPY010000006.1, from coordinate 29,682 downwards.
CAGCGCACGCCTTTGTGGGCGTAGGACAACAGCGCTTCAGACACCAGCTCCGGGCCGAGGAACGAGCCACCGATACCGATGTTCACCACGTCGGTGATCGGCTTCTCGGTGTAGCCACGCCACAGGCCGTCGTGGATGCGGCCGACCAGGTCAGTGATCTGGTTCAGCACCTTGTGCACGTCCGGCATGATGTTCACGCCGTTGACCGACAGTTTGTCACCCACCGGGCGACGCAGTGCGGTGTGCAGCGCCGGGCGGCCTTCGGAAGAGTTGACCGGCTCGCCGTTGAACAGCGACTTGATCGCGCCCTGAAGGTCGACTTCCTTGGCCAGGCCTACCAGCAGGTCGCGGGTTTCGCTGGTGATCAGGTTTTTCGAGTAATCGAGGAAAAGTCCGCAGCTGCTCAAGGTGAACTGGGTAAAGCGCTGGGGATCGGCATTAAAGGCTTCGCGCATGCTGAAATCCTGCATGGCTTGGCGATGTTGATTGAGCGCTTGCCAGGCGGGCAGAGCGGTAACGTCATGAGGAGTGCGGTAGTACGCCATCGCTGCGGGTTTCCTTTTTATTGCTGGGACTGCTTTTAGGACACTTGAAAGCCGGGAATGTCCTGTCTTTGTGAAGATGACAGGCTCCGGTCAACGCCAACGAAGAGCGTAGGGCGAATACATTAAACCTAGCGTGTCGATCTGTCTTGGCTTTGTCTGCGCTGTGGCCGGTACTTTTTTATACCGGCCGATCAGGCAGTGCAACAGGCGGGGTGTGCGGCGGGGTCAGTTCAGGTGCAGATGCAGGTTGTCGATCAGCCGGGTGGCGCCCAGGTAGGCGGCGACCAGGATCACCAGGTCCTTGTCTTCGGCGGTGGCCGGACGCAGGTGCAGGCCCTGGCGAACCTCCAGGTAGTCCATGCGAAAACCTGCCGCTTCGATCTGCTGGACCTGTGCGGCGCGCAGTTTGGCGAAGTCGCGGTCGCCCGCTTCAATGGCGGCGGCAATCTGGCTGAGGCAGCGGTACAGCACCGGTGCGATCGCGCGCTGTTCGTCGGTGAGGTAACCATTGCGCGACGACAGCGCGAGGCCGTCGTCGGCGCGCACGGTCGGCTCGCCGATAATCTGGATCGGCATGTTCAGGTCATGGACCATGGCGCGAATCACCGCCAGTTGCTGGTAGTCCTTCTGGCCAAAGATCGCCAGGTCCGGCTGGACCATGTTGAACAGCTTGCTGACTACCGTGGCCACGCCTTCAAAATGCCCGGGCCGGCTGGCGCCGCACAGGCCTTCGGACAGTTGCGGCACGCTGACGCGTGTCTGGCCGGCCATGCCGTCGGGGTACATCTCCTCGACGGTCGGGGCGAACAGCAGGTTGCAACCGGCTTGCAAGAGCTTCTCCTGGTCGGCCGGCAGGGTGCGCGGGTATTTGTCCAGGTCTTCGCCGGCGCCAAATTGCAGCGGGTTGACGAAAATGCTCGCCACCACGAAGTCGGCTTGTTGCGCAGCCTTGGTGACCAGCGTGGCATGGCCGCTGTGCAGGTTGCCCATGGTGGGCACGAAGCCGATGCGTTTGCCCGCGCTGCGGGCATGGGTGACGGCGGCGCGCAGTTCGCGCACGGTCTTGACGGTGTTCATGCGGAGAATCCGTGTTCGGCGCCCGGGAAGGTGATGGCTTTGACTTCGCTGACGTAGGCGGCGAGGGCTGATTGGATACTGTCCTGGCCCGCCATGAAGTTCTTCACGAACTTGGGTACGCGGCCGGTAAGGGACAGGCCCAGCATGTCATGCAGTACCAATACCTGGCCGTCTGTGGCAGAACCGGCGCCGATACCGATCACCGGTACTTTAACGGCCTGGGTGATTTCCGCTGCCAGCTCGCTTGGCACGCATTCGAGCAGAATCATGCACGCACCGGCCTGTTCAAGGGCGATGGCATCGGCCCGCATCTGGCGCGCCTGGGCTTCGCCGCGGCCTTGTACCTTGTAGCCGCCGAGGATATTCACCGACTGTGGCGTCAGGCCCATGTGCGCGCAAACCGGCACGCCGCGTTCAGCCAGCAAACGAATCGACTCGGCGAGCCAGGCGGCACCTTCAACCTTGATCATGTGTGCACCGGCACGCATCAGTTGAGCACTGTTGGTCAGTGTCTGTTCGATGGTGGCATCGGCCATGAAGGGCAGGTCGGCAATGATGAAGGCGCCTTCGTTGCCGCGCTTGACGCAGGCCGTGTGGTAAGCGATTTCATCATTGGTGACGGGCAGGGTGCTGTCATTCCCTTGTAGAACCATGCCCAGGGAGTCCCCCACCAGCAACACTTCAACTCCTGCCTGGCTGCTGGCCTGGGCAAAAGTGGCGTCGTAGCAGGTCAGCATGGTGATCTTTTCACCTTTGAGCTTGAGGCTCTGCAAGGTGCTCAGGGTAACGTTTGGCATGAAAAGGGTCCTCATTCAGGCGCTTGGAAACAGCGAGTAACGCGCGTGAGTCTTCGTTTATACAGGCGCACTTTCTTAAGGATCAGTGCTTATAAGGCCTGGATTGCGCCCTTTAGCGCCGGGTAGGCGGCAGCGGGACGCCTATAGTCGTGAGGAGGACTCTGGAAGTCAATTGGATGTGTTACCGCATTGTTACGGCGATGGTGTTACCGCTGTTACTGATGCGATTCAGCAGTAAATGATGCGTAGTAAATGCAGGAGCGAGCTTGCTCGCGAAGGTCGTCAATGATGACGCGGGAAGCCTGGCGCCCAGCGGTGTTCTCAGGTTTTTCGCGAGCAAGCTCGCTCCTACAGGTTTGAAGGCAGGCGTTCCAGGCCGACAAACGGGCAGGCATCCAGCAGGTCGCCGAGCAGGCGGCCATCGGCCAGTTGCAGGCTGGCCGGGGCCAGTTCTGCCAGCGGGTAAAGCACGAACGCCCGCAAGTGCATTTGATAGTGCGGCACCTTCAGGCGCGGCTCATCGATCAGCCGGTCGCCAAACACCAGGACATCCAGGTCCAGGGTGCGCGGGCCCCAACGCTCAAGACGCTCGCGGCCCTGGTCATTCTCGATGGCTTGCAGCGCATCGAGCAGTTCCAGTGGTGCAAGCGCGCTGTCCAGGGCCGCGACCGCATTGGTATAGCGCGGCTGGCCCGGGAGCAGGGAATCACTTTGATAGAAGGCGGAGACGCCCGCCAGCGTGGTGTCCGGCAATTGCGCGAGGGCCTCGATGGCGTCGCGCAATTGTTGTTCAGGGGCAGCCAGGTTGCTGCCCATGCCGACGTAGATACGTTCCACGTGCTTACTCGCCCGACGCGCTCGATGAATCGCCAGCGCTGCGTTTGCGCTTGCTGCCACTGCTGCGGCGACGTTTTTTCGGGCCATCGCCGGTGGCTTCGCCTTTGCTGCTGAGCTCTTTGATCATCTCGCGGCGCTGGCTGTCGTTGGCGTCCTGGTAGTCGGTCCACCATTCGCCCAGGCCGTCGGTCTGTTCGCCGGCGCTTTCGCGCAGCAGCAGGAAGTCATAGCCGGCACGGAAGCGCGGGTTGTCCAGCAGTAGATCGGCGCGTTTGCCGCTGCGGCGTGGCAGGCGCTCCTGCATGTCCCAGATCTCGCGGATCGGCATGGTGAAGCGTTTCGGGATGGCGATGCGCTGGCATTGCTCGGCGATCAGCTCGTGAGCGGCTTCCTGCATGGCCGGAATTGCCGGCATGCCACGGTCTTGCAAGCGCATGACGCGTTTTGGAAGCGCTGGCCACAACAGGGCGGCAAACAGGAACGCCGGGGTTACCGGTTTGTTCTGCTTGATGCGCAGGTCGGTGTTGATCAAGGCTTCGCTGATCAGCGTGTGGGTGTAGGTCGGGTTGTACTCCAGTGCTTCGGCGCTGGCCGGGAACAGTGGGTCGAACAACTGCAGGTCAACCAGCATTTCGAAGGTGTCGGCAGCATAGCCGGAGAGGAACAGCTTGAGCACCTCTTCGAACAGGCGTGCCGACGGGATTTCCCGCAGCATCGGCGCCAGGTCGCGAATCGGCGCGGCCGTGTGCTTCTCGATGCCGAAGTTCAGCTTGGCGGCAAAACGCACGGCCCGCAGCATGCGCACCGGGTCTTCCTGGTAGCGTTGCGTCGGGTCGCCGATCAGGCGCAGCAAGTTGTTGCGGATGTCGTGTACGCCATTGGCGTAATCGAGGATGCGCTCGCTGACCGGGTCGTAATACAAGGCGTTGATGGTGAAGTCGCGGCGTTGCGCGTCTTCTTCCAGGGTGCCATAGACGTTGTCCCGCAGGATGCGCCCGCTTTCATTGCGGGAAGACTGGTTAGTGTCTTCTTCTTCATCGTTTTGCGGATGGTTGGCGCGGAAGGTCGCGACCTCGATGATCTCGCGACCAAAGTGGATGTGCACCAACTTGAAGCGCCGGCCGATGATCCGCGCATTGCGGAATTCGGCACGCACTTGTTCCGGCGTGGCGCTGGTGGCGACGTCGAAATCCTTGGGAGTGATATTGAGCAACATGTCGCGCACGCAACCGCCAACCAGGTAGGCCTGGTAGCCGGCGTTCTGCAAACGTTCGACGATGTTCACCGCATAACGGCTGAACTGGGCGCGTTGCAGCGAATGCTGGCTGCTATTGAGCACTTCAGGCGTGCTGCGTTTGTGTTGCGTACGACGCAAGGGAGAACGGAATGACTGGAACAACTTCTTCAGCATGGGATGCACTGTTTGAAGGAATGTTCGGCCATAACGAAGAATGACCGCATGATGGGCCGGGATTCTAGCATTTAGTCAGGGGATGGTGTAGGAACTAGCTGCAAGGCTTGAGCCAGAAGCTTAAAAGAAGGGTGGCAGGTGCCAAATCGCGGAAACTACAAGGGGAGCCGAAGCTCCCCCAGAAGTAGTTGCGTGCTCTATTTTTATTATTGGTTTCGGGCTTCTTGTTTTTGTTGATCGCCCTCGCCATGAAGCTTCACCTTCATGACACTCCCAATCGGGAGCCAAGAGCAAACGGATTGCTTTGGTCGCTGTGTTGCTGATCTACGATCCAACCAGTTCAGGCTCTGCCTTAGGGCAGTTTTTGTTGTTCTCGGCCTGGTTGCGGGGCAAGCCCCAAATGCAACGCCTCTCCAAAAGAATCAGTTAGCTGCGCCTCCGCCGTGTTGTTTTTGTTATGCGTGAGTCGATTCGTCTTATTTTTATTGTCTTGTACATTTGCTTGTTATTGTTTTTGTACTAAGCATATAGCAGGGTGCGTGCCAACTTTTGCGAGGCCCAGCAAAATAAGGGTTTGGGGCGTTTTCGGGTTTTTTGTAGGCGAAAAAAAGCCGGGGCTTCGTTACCGTAAGCCCCGGCTTTTGTTACGTGAAAAATCAGCGGTAACAGTTTTTTCACATCTGCGGGTGTTACCTGTGGGGGCGACCCACTCAGCTTTCGCTGGCAACCCCGGTCTTGCGCCGCGGGATACCCAGGCGCTGGCGCCGTTCCCACAGGCATTTACGGCTGACGCCCAGTTTGCGCGCCAGTTCGGTCTCGGTCATGTGGTCCTGGTGCTCCAGCACGAAATGCTGGAAGTAATCTTCCAGTGACAAATCTTCCGTCGGCTCGTGGCTGTTGTTACTGCCGCCACCTTGCTGCGGTGGCAAACCTATGAAGTCATCATCATCCAGGTCGCTGAGCTCGATATCGATCCCCAGCAGCTCGGCGGAAATTTCCGGGCTCTCCGACAGAATCACCGCACGCTCTACCGCGTTTTCCAGCTCCCGCACGTTACCCGGCCAGGAGTAGTGACGAATCGCCTGCTCGGCATCGGCAGCAAACTTCAGGTCGGTACGGTTGATGCGCGCACTCTGGCCCGCCAGGAAGGCCGTGGCGATTTCGTTGACGTCGGCGCCGCGCTCACGCAGGGCCGGCAGTTTGAGAGCTATCACGTGCAGGCGGTAATAAAGGTCTTCACGGAACTGGCCAATCTTGGCCAGGCTCTTCAGGTCACGGTGAGTGGCCGCAATCAGTCGTACGTCGACCTTTTGCGACTGTACCGAACCGACGCGACGTATTTCGCCTTCCTGGAGTACCCGCAGCAAGCGTGCCTGGGCTTCCAGCGGCAGCTCGCCAATCTCGTCGAGGAACAGCGTGCCGCCGTCGGCGGCTTCAACCAAACCCGCACGGCCAGCACTGGCGCCGGTAAAGGCGCCTTTTTCATGGCCGAACAATTCGGATTCGATCAGGGATTCGGGGATCGCCGCGCAGTTCACCGAGATCATCGGTGCCTTGGCGCGCTTGGACAGGTTGTGCAGGGCACGGGCCACCAGTTCTTTACCGGTACCGGACTCGCCCTGGATCAGTACATTGGAGTCGGTTGGCGCCACTTTGCGGATCTTGCTGTACAGGTCCTGCATGGGTGGGCAGGAGCCGATGATGCCGATTTCGCCGTTACTGTTATCAATACCGGGTTTTTCAGAACCATTGGCGGCCTTGCCCGCTGCCGGGCGTTCAGCCGGTGCGCTGCTGGCCGATTGACGGTCACGCAGGATTCGCGCTACGGCCTGGAGCATTTCGTCGTGGTCGAAGGGCTTGGCGATGTAGTCCACCGCGCCCATCTTCATGGAGTCCACGGCCGAGCGCAGGCTGGCGTAGCTGGTCATGATCAGCACCGGAGTGCCTTGGCCGAGCTTGATCAGCTCGGTGCCGGGGGCGCCTGGCAAACGCAGGTCACTGACGATCAGGTCGAACGTGGGAATGCTGAAACGCTCTTGGGCTTCCTGCACCGAGCCGGCTTCGCTGACCTGGTACTGATTACGTTCAAGCAGGCGACGCAAGGCAGAGCGGATAATGGTTTCGTCTTCGACGATCAAAATGTGCGGCATTGATTCAACTCTCTCGACGGTCTCAGTTCACAGCGGACGTCGCTTCGACATGACGCGGCAAGGTCACCCGAATACGGGTGCCGCGTTGGCTTTCGGTGTCAGCCGGGCTGTCGATGGTGATTTGTCCATAATGCTCTTCAACGATGGAATAGACCAGTGCAAGGCCCAGACCGGTACCTTCACCCGGATCCTTGGTGGTGAAGAAGGGTTCGAACAATCGATCCATGATGTTCTGTGGAATGCCGCTGCCTTCGTCCTCGACGATCAGATCGACCGTGTGCTCGAAAGCCTCGCTCTTGACCCGTACTGCGCTGCCGGCCGGCGATGCGTCGCGGGCGTTGGACAGCAGGTTGATCAGCACTTGGGCCAGGCGTTGTGAATCACCGTCGACCCAGTGTTCCGGGTCGCACAGGTTGAAGAACTGTACTTCGAAATTGCGCCGGTTCAAGGCCAGCAGCCCAATGGCATCCTGGGCCACTTCGGCCAGGCACACCGCTTCGTCGTGATTCTGATGGGCGCCCGCGTGGGCAAAGCTCATCAGCGACTGCACGATGCGCGAAACACGCTTGGTCTGCTCGAGAATCTGCCCGCTGATTTCGATGATTTCGCCGTCTTCTTCGCGCTCTTCCCGCAGGTTTTGCGCGAGGCAGGCGATACCGGTGATCGGATTGCCGATTTCATGGGCCACACCCGCGGCCAGGCGCCCGATGCTGGCCAGGCGCTCGGAGTGCACCAGCTTGTCTTCGAGCATCTGGGTTTCGGTCAGGTCTTCCACCAGCAGCACCAGGCCGCTGTTGCCGGGCGCCAGTGGCTCGTCGATGGCGGCCTTGTGCAGGTTGAGCCAGCGGGTCTGGCCATCCAGCGCCAGGTGCTGTTTGTGCAAGTGTTCGTCGGGCAGGTTGATGAAGCCCTGGAGCAATTCTTTCCACGGGTCGCCAATGGTGTTCAGGCGCGAGCCCACCACACGTTGGGCGGCGATGCCGGTAAGCTCTTCCATGGCCTTGTTCCACATCAGGATCTCTTGATCCTTGGCCAGGGAGCAGACGCCCATCGGCAGTTCCTGCAACGTCTGGCGGTGATAGCGGCGCAGGGCATCGAGTTCGGCGGCAAGGCCGGTGAGGCGGGAGTGGTAATCCTCCAGCCGGCTCTCGATGAAGTGGATGTCTTCGGTCACGTAGTTTTCGCCGCCGGCCTTGTAGGGCAGGAAGGTCTCGACCATGTCCTGGGACACGCTCGGGCCCATCAGGCCGGAGAGGTTGGCTTCGATACGGTCCCGCAGGCGGCGCAGGGCATAAGGCCGGCGCTCGTCGAACGGCAAGTAGAGATCGCGCAGGGCCTGCTCGACTTCCTTTTGTGCGGCCTTGGCGCCCAGCGGCTTGGCCAGTTGCGTGGCGAATTCCTGGGGTGAGGCCGCGTGCAGTTCGCGGCGTTGCGGGCGACGGACGTTGTCCACTGCGCAGGCTTCGGCAGCGCTGGTTTCTTCGGGGCTGGCGTTGGTGAACAGCGAGATCAGGGTGAACATCAGCACGTTGGCCGCCAGCGAGGCAATTGCCGCCATGTGCCAACTGGTGTCATCCAGCACGTAGATCATGTTCAGCAACGGGATGTAGAAGCCCTGCAGGTTGCCCACCAGCGGCAGCAGCATGGTCACGGTCCATACCAGGATCCCGGCGAGCAAACCGGCGATAAAGCCTCGGCGGTTGGCGGTCGGCCAGTACAGCACCGACAGCACGCCCGGCAGGAACTGCAAGGTGGCAACGAAGGCAACGATGCCCAGGTTGGCCAGGTCCTGTTCTGCACCCAGCAACAGGTAGAAGCCATAGCCGGCCATGATGATCGCGACGATCAGGGCCCGGCGGGTCCATTTCAGCCAGCGGTAGATATTGCCTTCGGCCGGCGGCTGGTAGAGCGGCAGCACCAGGTGATTCAGCGCCATCCCCGACAGCGCCAGGGTACTGACGATGATCAGCCCGCTGGAGGCCGATAATCCGCCGACATAGGCCAGCAATGCGAGGGATTTGCTGTTGGCTGCAATGCCCACGCCCAGCGTGAAGTATTCGGGATTGGTGGTGGCGCCAAGTTTCAGGCCGGCCCACAGGATCAGCGGCACCGCCAGGCTCATCAACAGCAGGAACAGCGGCAAGCCCCAGCTGGCGCTGACCAGCGAGCGCGGGTTGAGGTTTTCGGTGAAGGTCATGTGGTACATGTGCGGCATCACAATCGCCGAAGCGAAGAACACCAAAAGCAGCGTGCGCCATGGGCCTTCCTGCAACGGCGTGTGCAGCGCGGCCAGGGCGGTCTGGTTTTGCAGCAGCCACAGTTCCAGCTGTTGCGGGCCGTCGAATACGCCATACAACGCGTACAGACCGACGCCGCCGATGGCGATCAGCTTGATCACCGATTCAAACGCGATCGCAAACACCAGTCCTTCATGTTTTTCACGGGTGGCGATATGCCGTGAGCCGAAGAAAATCGTGAACAGAGTGATCAGTGCGCAGAAGCTCAATGCCACGCGGTGCTGCACCGGTTCGCGGGTGAGGATGCTGATGGAGTCGGCCACGGCCTGGATCTGCAATGCCAGCAACGGCAGCACGCCGATCAGCATGAAAATCGTGGTCAGCGCACCGGCCCAGGTACTGCGAAAACGGAACGCAAACAGGTCGGCCAGGGACGACAACTGGTAGGTGCGGGTGATTTTCAGGATCGGATACAACAGCACCGGCGCCAGCAAAAACGCGCCGGACACCCCGAGATAACTCGAAAGAAAGCCGTATCCATACTGATAGGCCAGGCCCACGGTGCCATAAAACGCCCAGGCACTCGCGTACACGCCCAACGACAAGGTGTAGGTCAACGGATGGCGAATGATCGCCCGCGGAATCATCCCACGTTCACTGATCCAGGCTACCCCGAACAACGCGGCCAGGTAGGCGGCGCTGATCAGCAGCATCTCGGTCAGGCTAAAGCTCATCGGCATCTTTTTGGCTCTGCAGGATGAAAGTCACGACGATCAGAATCAGCCAAAGCAGATAGGGCCGGTACCAGGCGCCTGTGGCGTCGATCCACCAATCCATGATGGCGGGAGAAAACAGGTAGATCCCGACGACCAGCAGCAGGACCAATCGATAGATGTACATGTTGGCCTCTGATTGAAAAACTGCGGCGATGGTAACGGATGGCTCGCAAGCTGCAAGCGCCTTCAGCGCAATTGCGCTTCGGCCAGCGTGAGTGTGCGCGGGATCTGTGCGGCATCCCAGTGTTGAATGCCCCAATCCAGCAGTTCCCGTGGGCTGGCGTGGTGCAGTTCGTCGCCCGCCGGCTGGCCCAGGGCGCGCAGTGCTCTTAACAGCAAAGGCGTGGCCTGGTCAGTGGTCAAGGGCGGTGAGCGGTAGGATTTGCCCAGCTTGTTACCGTCCGGCTGGATGATCAACGGCACATGCAGGTAACGCGGTTGGCGTAGGCCCAGCAGTTCTTGCAGATACAGTTGGCGCGGCGTGGAGTCGAGCAGGTCGGCGCCACGCACGATGTCGGTCACACCTTGCCAGGCATCATCGAGGACTACCGCCAGTTGGTAGGCATACAGGCCGTCGCGACGGCGGATGATGAAGTCGCCTACGTCGCGACCCAGATGCTGTCGGAATTCGCCTTGTACACGGTCGGTAAAGTGGTACTCCAACTCCGGCACCCGCAGACGGATGGCGGCATCTTGCTGGTCATGCCCGGCATTGCGGCACAGTCCCGGATAAATCCCGTTATAGGGCTCCAGTTGCTTGCGCGAGCAGGTGCAGGCGTAGGCCAGGCCATGATTGAACAGGCGGTTGAGCACTTCGGCGTAGGCATCGTGCCGCTCGCTTTGTCGGACCAACTCCCCGTCCCATTCGAAGCCGTAGCGTTCAAGGGCATTCAGGATTGCGGCCTGGGCGCCGGGCTCTTCCCGTGGCGGATCGAGGTCTTCCATGCGCATCAGCCAGCGGCCTTGGTTGGCGCGGGCGTCGAGGTAGGAGGCGAGGGCGGCGACCAGGGAACCGAAGTGCAGGTGTCCGCTGGGCGTGGGGGCGAAACGCCCGATATAGGAGGAGGCTGTCATGGGCCGGATATTACTGGAAAACCAGCAAACGCCAGAAACAAAAATGGGGCGTTCGCACGCCCCATTTGTCCAGCCCGGCAGTGATTACTTGCCGACCTGTTTTTCCTTGATTTCAGCCAAGGTCTTGCAGTCCACGCACAGGTCGGCGGTAGGACGCGCTTCCAGGCGGCGAATACCAATCTCGACGCCGCAGGACTCGCACCAGCCATACTCTTCTTCTTCGATGAGTTGCAGGGTCTTGTCGATCTTCTTGATCAGCTTGCGCTCGCGATCACGGGCGCGCAGTTCAAGGGCGAACTCTTCTTCCTGGCTGGCACGGTCTGCCGGGTCCGGGAAGTTGGCCGCTTCGTCCTTCATATGGTCAACGGTACGGTCAACCTCTTGCATCAAGTCCTGTTTCCACTGCTTCAGGATCTTGGAGAAGTGTTCGCGCATGGGCTTGCCCATGTATTCCTCACCCTTCGCCTCGACGTAGGGTTGGAAGCCGCTGATGCTCTGTTGCTTTGCTTGGGTGGGCATGAATGGACCGCCTCTCACTCTTCTAATCCATTGCGCAGGATTGCAACATCACCGACACCTGCCGGCCCTGCGGCTGCAAGCGGGCGAACTTACCAGATAGATTCGGGGTGCGCCACTCCCGGTTGTCGAGGCACCGTCTCCTGAGGCTTGCAAACCGCCGCAGGCCCCAGCAGGGCGGGCTTGTACGGTCTCGAATGTTGATTTTAGCTGTTTTGCAGGTAGTTGCTTGCCGTGCTTGCTACATGTCTTGGGGCAATAGAGCAGGTTTTGCGCGGCGGGTTGGGTAGAATCGGGGTTTGTCCTCAGAGTTAAGGAAGGCTAATGGCTCAGCCCTACAGTGCGCGCAGCCGCGCTATCGAACCTTTCCATGTCATGGCGTTGCTGGCGCGGGCCAATGAATTGCAGGCCGCCGGTCACGACGTGATTCACCTGGAAATCGGCGAGCCGGACTTCACCACCGCCGAGCCCATCATCAAAGCCGGGCAGGCGGCGCTGGCCAATGGCAAGACCCGCTATACCGCGGCCCGCGGGCTGCCGGAGTTGCGGCAAGCCATCAGCGGTTTCTACCAGCAGCGCTACGGGTTGAGCATCGATCCCGAGCGAATCCTGATTACACCCGGCGGCTCGGGAGCCTTGTTGCTGGCGAGCAGCCTGCTGGTGGATCCCGGCAAGCACTGGCTGCTGGCAGACCCAGGCTACCCCTGCAACCGCCACTTCCTGCGGCTGGTGGAGGGCGCGGCCCAACTGGTCCCGGTGGGCCCCGAGGTACGTTATCAACTGACCGCCGACCTGGTGGCGCGCCATTGGGATCAGGACAGCGTGGGCGCGTTGGTCGCGTCGCCTGCCAACCCTACCGGCACCATCCTGACGCGGGACGAGTTGGCGGGGTTGTCGAGCTCCATCAAGGCGCGCAATGGGCATTTGGTGGTGGATGAGATCTACCACGGCCTGACCTACGGCACCGATGCCGCCAGCGTGCTGGAAGTCGACGATGAAGCCTACGTCTTAAATAGTTTTTCGAAGTATTTCGGAATGACCGGATGGCGCCTGGGCTGGCTGGTGGCGCCGCCTGCTGCGGTGGGTGAGCTGGAGAAACTGGCGCAGAATCTCTACATCAGCGCGCCGAGCATGGCCCAGCATGCGGCCCTGGCCTGCTTCACCCCGCAAACATTGAACATTCTTGAAGATCGCCGGGCCGAGTTTGGCCGGCGTCGCGATTTCCTGCTGCCAGCCCTGCGCGAGTTGGGTTTCGGTATTGCCGTGGAGCCGGAAGGCGCGTTCTACCTGTATGCCGATATCAGCGCATTCGGCGGCGATGCCTTCGCGTTCTGCCGGCACTTCCTCGAAACCGAGCACGTTGCGTTCACGCCGGGCCTGGATTTCGGCCGTTATCAAGCCGGTCACCATGTGCGTTTTGCCTACACGCAAAACCTTGATCGCCTACAGCAAGCCGTTGAACGGATTGCCCGCGGCCTGCGGAGTTGGCAAGGCTGATGCGCTTTAATCCTCCCCTTGAAGAAGGCCGGCTGATCCGCCGCTACAAGCGTTTTCTCGCCGATATCGAAACCGTTACCGGCGAGTTGTTGACCATTCACTGCCCGAACACCGGCTCGATGTTCAACTGCATGGTGGAAGGTGGCCAGGTCTGGTTCAGCCGCTCCAATGACCCCAAGCGCAAGCTGCCAGGCACCTGGGAAATCAGCGAGACCCCACAAGGGCGCCTGGCGTGTGTGAACACGGCGCGGGCCAATCAGTTGGTTGAAGAAGCGCTGCGCGCGGGGGGTATCACCGAGCTCAATGGCTTTACCGCCTTGAAACGCGAAGTCGCCTACGGCCAGGAAAACAGCCGGATCGATTTCCGCCTGGACTACCCGGCGGGCGCGGCATATGTCGAAGTCAAAAGCGTCACCCTCGGGTTTGACGGGACCTCGACGGCGGCGTTTCCCGATGCCGTGACCCAGCGCGGTGCCAAGCATCTGCGTGAGCTGGCGCATCTGGCGCGTGAGGGTGTACGGGCAGTGCAGTTGTACTGCGTCAACCTCTCGGGGATCGATGCGGTGCGTCCTGCCGAAGAAATTGATGCCGGTTATGCGGCAGCGTTGCGTGAGGCCAAGGCGGCGGGCGTCGAGGTGCTGGCCTATGGCGTGCGAGTAACGTCAGAGGAAATCTGCGTCGATCGCCGGCTGGAAGTATTGCTCGGCGACTAGAGTTGTACCCACAGGCCTTGTTCGTCCTCGCGGCCGGGCAGGGCTGTCAGGCTCTGGCCGGCGCAAGGGCCGGCGACGCACTCACCGCTTTCGATCAGGAACAGCGCGCCATGGGTGGCGCACTGGATCAGGCTGGCGCTGGGGTCGAGAAACTGGTGCGGCTGCCATTCCAGCGGCACCCCGCGATGTGGGCAGCGGTTGATATAGAAGTAGGCAATGCCTTCGCGGCGCACGGCAAACAGCTTGCGGCCGTCGATATCGAAACCGAGGCTGGCGTTGGGTGCGAGTTCGCTGGAGGCGCAGAGAAACTTCATATCGATCCTTAAGTGCCGCCGTTTGCGGGCTGCAAGGCTATCCTGGTTTTTGCCGCAGAGCCCGGTGCTTGACGTGCAAATGCAAACAATTATCAAATGCCGGCTTCGCCCGTAAGCTGACTGGGCGCTCTGTACGATGTCCGGCAGCCTTGATCTGTCACATTGCGAGTGTTTCAGCGGGCTCACCCCTTGGAAGGAAACCCTTTTATGCGCCTGAGTGCCAGTGCTATCGCGCTCGTTGTCGGACTGCTGGTCAACGCTGGGGCCCAGGCCTCTGAACTGCCACAACGCTGGGTCAGCGCCGGTGGTGCGTTGTCGGAATGGGTGACGGCCCTAGGCGGTGAGTCAAAGCTGGTGGGCGTGGATACCACCAGCCAGCATCCGGAATCCCTCAAGGCGTTGCCGAGCATTGGTTACCAGCGTCAGTTGTCGGCGGAAGGCATTCTGAGCCTGCGCCCGCAAATCCTGGTGGGCACCGAGGAAATGGGGCCGCCACCGGTGTTGGCGCAAATCCGCAATGCCGGTGTGAAAGTGGAGCTGTTTTCAGCCGAGCCGGATCTGCCGACGCTGCAGGGCAACCTTCAGCATTTGGGCAAGCTGCTGGGTAACGAAGCGAAGGCTGCAGAACTGTTCAGTGACTATCAGCAACAACTTGACCAACAAAAGAACTGGGTGGCCAAGGCCCAGGCCACTCAAAAGGCGCCTGGAGTGCTGTTGCTGCTGGGACATGCCGGCGGCAAACCGCTGATTGCGGGCAAAGACACGGCGGCTGACTGGATGTTGCAGCAGGCCGGCGGCCATAACCTGGCGACCCACGATGGTTACAAGCCGTTTTCCGTAGAGTCGCTGGCGGGGCTCAATCCTGAGGTGCTGGTGTTTGCCGATCGCGCTTTGACCGGGGATGCGGCCCGCGCCGCGTTGTTCAAGGAAAACCCGATCCTGGCTTCGACGCCAGCGGCCAGGAATGGACGCGTCTATGAGTTGGACCCAACGCTGCTGGTGGGTGGGCTTGGGCCGCGCTTGCCGCAAAGCCTGGTGAAGCTGTCTGCCGGGTTCTATCCGTCTCAGGCTAATACCGCCCCATGACCACTCTGGTTAAACCGCGAACCCTGTTTATCGGCTTGAGTCTGCTGTGTGTACTGGCGATCTGGTTGTCATTGGCCCTGGGGCCGGTGAGTCTGCCGTTAATGGACACACTGCGGGCAGCCTTACGCTTGATGGGTGTGCCAATCGAGGCCCAAGGCCTGGAGCAGGCGGAGCTGATCCTCGGGCAGATTCGCCTGCCGCGTACGTTGCTGGGATTGGCCGTCGGTGGGGTTCTGGCGCTTTCCGGCGTTGCAATGCAGGGGCTGTTTCGCAACCCCTTGGCTGATCCCGGGTTGGTCGGGGTTTCCAGCGGTGCGGCGTTGGGCGCGGCGATTGCGATTGTCGGTGGTTCGTTTTTTGGCGGTTTGCCGGATGCGCTCGGGCCTTATCTGCTGTCGTTGTGTGCCTTCCTCGGCGGTTTGGGGGTAACAGCGCTGGTCTATCGCCTGGGGCGGCGCAACGGCCAAACCAACGTCGCGACCATGTTGCTGGCGGGTATCGCCCTGACGGCGCTCGCCAGTTCGGCGGTGGGCCTGTTCACCTACCTGGCAGATGACGCTACCTTGCGCACCCTGACGTTCTGGAACCTGGGCAGCCTGAATGGCGCCAGCTACTCGCGCTTATGGCCGCTGCTGCTGGTCAGCGCCGGCGTAGCACTGTGGCTGCCGCGCCGGGCCAAGGCGCTGAATGCACTCCTGCTGGGTGAGTCGGAAGCGAGTCACTTGGGCATTGATGTTGAAGGCCTCAAGCGCGAACTGGTGTTCTGCACCGCGCTGGGTGTGGGCGCGGCCGTGGCGGCTGCGGGGATGATTGGCTTTGTCGGGCTGGTGGTGCCGCATCTGGTACGCCTGCTGGCAGGGCCGGATCATCGGGTGCTGCTGCCAGCCTCGGTGCTGGCGGGGGCGAGTTTGCTGTTGTTTGCCGATCTGGTGGCGCGCCTGGCCTTGGCGCCGGCGGAATTACCGATCGGCATTGTTACCGCGTTTATCGGTGCGCCGTTTTTCCTCTACCTGTTGTTACGAGGGCGCGCTTGATGCTGCGAGTAGAAGACCTGCAGATCCGCCGTGGGCGCAAAACTGTGCTGGCGGACATCACCCTGGACCTGCTGCCAGGAGAAGTGCTCGGCGTATTGGGCCCCAACGGTGCGGGAAAAAGTACATTGCTCGGTGCGTTATGCGGCGAGTTGCAGCCCGACCAAGGCCGTGTATGGCTGGATCAGCGTGAGTTGAAGGACTGGGGCGGAGCGCAGCGTGCCCAGCGGCTGGCGGTGTTGCCGCAGACCTCGACCCTGGACTTTGCCTTTCGCGTCGAAGAGGTGGTAGGCATGGGGCGCTTGCCTCATCAGACGGGCCGGGTGCGTGACGATGAAATCATCAATGCTGCCTTGCAGGCTGCCGACGTTAGCCATTTGAGCGGGCGCAGCTATCTGGCGTTGTCGGGCGGCGAGCGGCAGCGTGTGCACCTCGCACGGGTGCTGGCGCAGCTATGGCCGGGTGAAGCGGGGCAGACCTTGTTGCTGGATGAGCCGACGTCAATGCTTGACCCGCTGCACCAGCACACCACCTTGCAGGCGATCCGGCGCTTTGCCGACCGTGGCGCGGCGGTGCTGGTGATCCTTCACGACCTGAACCTGGCGGCGCGCTACTGTGATCGCATCCTGTTACTGGAGGATGGCCGGCCCCATGCGTTGGACACACCGGCACAGGTGTTGCGGCCTGAGCCGCTGAAGGCGGTATTCGGGCTGGATGTGTTGGTGCAGCCGCACCCGGAGCGCGGTCATCCGTTGATCATTGCCCGCTGAAAATCGCCGCAGTTTTTTATGGGCAAAAAAAGACCCGGCAAGAGCCGGGTCAAATAACCGTGATTAGCCTGATGAGGAGATAATCTGAGAGTCCGAACCAATGGTCTTTCAGTTATCGGCTGATCTCGCGACCAGTTGTGATAATCATAACGATTCTCATTTGAGAGTCAACATTTGTTTTTGCGGCCTCTGCGAATTTCCTCAAACTTCTGTTTGGAATCCCCGTAAACGCGGGTGCAAGTTGGCATCTCAATTCTTTTGGCGTGCCGTCAGAGCGTCCAGCTGACGATTTAAAGCTTCCTTGCGTTCAACGGGAATGTCATTCCAGTGCACATCCATCAGCGCGCCTTCAATGGCATACAACAACACTTTGGATGCCCTGAAACCGCGGGTGCGTACGGCACGGTACGCGTCGACTGCCCCCAGGCGGCGTAGGTCGGACGCACTGTGGATGCCCACCGCATGCAGCCATTGCGCCGACGTCTTGCCAAGGTTTTTCAGGTGTTGCAGCTCATCATTCATCAAGCCTCCTTGCGACGGCCGAATGGTTCGGTGGGTATCGTGACCAGGCAAGCCTGAAAGGAGTGTAGCGCTCAGTAGGAAAAGCGTAGTTCTTTGGTCGGCAACGACCTAAAAGCTTCTAAGGCAGGCGGGGGGGTTAGAGTAGGAAAGGGTGAAGCCCCCGGTACCTTGTGCGTAGCCGGGAGCCGATGCAGCGGTTTAGCGTGTGCGGTAGCGCAGGCGTGTGCCGAAATTGACGGACATCAGGATCTCATCGGCGCTTAACTCAGGGGGGAAATAAGTGCCGGAGATCTGGGCATGCGCCAGGCTCGCCCCTTCCAGTGGGCAGTCACGCAAATCCAGGCCGCGCAAGTCGGCGGAGCGGAAATAAGCGTCGGTGAAATCCACGCCCTCGGCATTCAGGTCGCGCAGGTCCAGGCCGCGAAAGTCGCCACCGCGCATATCGATGGTGCCGTCTTTCGGACGCTCCTGGTTGAAGCCGCGGATATCATCTTTATGCAGAAGCGCGTACAGCGGGGTATCAAGTAGCTTCGGCTGGCTCACAATGGCGACTCCCGTGTTGGAATTATGGCGCCATTATAGTGCCACTATTTCTCGGCCGTGAGCCCCTGAAGGCTGCACGACCAAGAAATATTTCTTACAGTCCCGGCAGGCGCTGGCGAATATGTGCCACCAATGCGTCCAGGGTCCCGCTTTCATTGGTCTCCACGCGCTTGCTGAGCAGCAACTCCTCGGCGCTGAGCGGGTCACGGGTGGCCTGCTGTTCTTCGATGATGGCCAGGGTGGCGTCGGAAGGGTCGTTCTTGTCCGCCTGACGTTGTGCCAGCCAAGCGGCGATTACCGCCTGTGGCGCATTGCAGTCAAGGATCAGGAATGGCGCGCCGGTGGCCTCGGCGATCTTGGCCGCCGCGTCGCGTTGTTCTCGCTTGAGGAAGGTCGCGTCCAATACCACCGGGAAACCGGCGCGCAGTACGGTGTCGGCGATTTCGTTCAGGCGCGCGTAGGTCGCGGCGCTGGCGTCTGCGGCGTAGATCCCGGCCTGCGGCGTGTTCTCGACCTTCTGCTCGCCGAACAGGCGCTTGCGCTCTACGTCCGAACGCAGGCGAATCGCCCCCAATGCTTCTACGAGGCGCATGGATACATGGCTTTTGCCAACGGCCGATACGCCATGGGTGATGGCCAGGAAGCGCGATGGGATGGTGCTGTAGCTTTCTGCCAGGTTGGCGTAGTTGCGGTACTGGCGCAGGGTGGTAGCGCGCTGCACCGCATCCGCCTCGGAAGGCATGCTGAACAGCGCGATCTTCGCGCGTACCAGGGCGCGGTAGGCTTTATAGAAGTTCAGTACTTCCAGGCCTTGATAGTCGCCGGTCAGCTCCAGGTACTGGCTGATGAAGCGTCGTGCCAGGCTCTTGAGGCCGCGGTCTTCCAGGTCCATCGCCAAAAAGCCGGTGTCGGCATACACGTCGGTGAAGCGGAACGGCTCGTTGAACTCGATGCAGTCGAAGATGACCACGTGGCCATCAATCATCGTGGCGTTGCCCAGGTGGATATCACCGTGGCATTCACGGGTGAAGCCATTGAGCTTGCGTTGTTCGAACAGTGGCTTGAGGCGCTCGAAGCTGCTTTCGGCCCAGGCCTGCAAGGCGTCCAGTTGTGCCAGGTCGGCCTTGTCGCTGAGGAACGGACGGATCTGCTCGAAGTTCTGCAGCACCGGTGCCATGACATCGTGCGGCGTGCCAGCAGAGTTAGTGGCCGGCACTTTCGGGGCATTCAGGTGAAAATGCGCGATCTGCCTGGCCATTTCGTCGATGTGCGCGCTGGTCAGTTCGCCGTTGGCCTGCAGAGTGCTGAGCAGTTGGCTTTGCGGGAACTGGCGCATTTTCAGCATGTAGTCGACCACCGGACCGTCGCCGCCCAACTGCGGTGCCTCGGCGCTGCCGGTGATCGGCAACACTTCAAGATACAAATCATCGGTCAGGCGCTGGTTGAGGCGCAGCTCTTCATTGCAGAAGTGGCCGCGGGCTTGCAGGGTGGTGAAATCGAGGAAACCGAAATTCACCGGCTTCTTCATCTTGTAAGCATAGGGCCCAGTGAGCAGGACCCAGGAAATATGGGTCTCGATGACTTGGAACTGATCCACCGGATGGGGAAACAGGGCCGGGTTTTGCAGGGCAGCAATCAGGGACTGGCTCACGGGCGATCCTTCAGAGTCTGGGAAAATTCATGGCGGGCATTATGGCTCCTACAGGCGGTCGTGCAAACCGCTGTCCGGCTCATGTTGGTCATCAATAAAGTGCGTATAATCCGCCGCCATGACTCGTACCCGATCTCCCCGTTCCCGTAAAAAACCTCCTTCCCGCGGCCTGCGCCCTTGGCTGGGCTGGGTGCTTAAGCTCAGCCTGGTAGGGCTTGTCGTGATCGCCGGCTTCGCGGTTTACCTCGATGCCGTGGTCCAGGAGAAGTTCTCCGGCAAGCGCTGGACCATTCCGGCCAAGGTCTACGCGCGCCCGCTGGAACTGTTCAGCGGCCAGAAGCTGAGCAAGGATGACTTCCTCACCGAGCTCGATGCCCTGGGCTATCGCCGCGAACCCGTGAGCAATGGCCCCGGCGCCGCTGCCGTCAGCGGCAACACGGTTGACCTGAACACCCGCGGCTTCCAGTTCTATGAAGGCCTGGAAAAACCCCAGCCGGTGCGCGTGCGTTTCTCTGGCGACTACGTAGCCGAACTGTCCTCGCTCAACGGCTCGAAGTTGCCGGTGGTGCGCCTGGAACCCTTAATGATCGGTGGGATTTATCCGAAAAACCTGGAAGACCGCATCCTGATCAAGATCGATCAGGTGCCGCCTTACCTGCTGGATACCCTGATCGCCGTCGAAGACCGGGATTTCTACAGCCACTGGGGCGTATCACCGAAGTCCATCGCGCGCGCCCTCTGGGTCAACACCTCCGGCGGCAAGATGACCCAGGGCGGCAGTACGCTGACGCAGCAATTGGTCAAGAACTTCTACCTGACCAACGAGCGCAGCCTGACCCGCAAGCTGACCGAAGCCATGATGGCGATGCTGCTGGAGCTGCACTACAGCAAGCAGGAAATTCTTGAGGCGTACCTCAATGAAGTGTTCGTTGGCCAGGACGGTCAGCGTGCCGTCCACGGTTTTGGTCTGGCCAGCCAGTTCTTCTTCGGCCAGCCGTTGTCCGAGCTGAAGTTGCACCAGGTGGCGCTGCTGGTGGGCATGGTCAAGGGGCCGTCCTACTACAACCCGCGTCGCAACCCGGAGCGGGCGCTGGAGCGCCGTAACCTGGTGCTGGATGTACTTGAGCAGCAAGGTGTCGCCACCCCTGAACAAGTGGCCGCCGCGAAGAAAATGCCACTGGGTGTAACCACCCGCGGCAAGCTCGCCGACAGCTCCTTCCCGGGCTTTATCGACCTGGTCAAACGCCAACTGCGTGAAGACTACCGCGACGAAGACTTGACCGAAGAAGGCCTGCGGATCTTCACCAGTTTCGACCCGATCCTGCAGATGAAGGCCGAAGCGTCGGTCAATGACACCTTCAAACGCCTGACAGGTCGTAAAGGCTCTGACGACGTCGAGGCTGCGATGGTGGTGACCAACCCGGAAACCGGCGAAGTCCAGGCCATGATCGGCAGTCGCCAGGCCAGCTTTGCCGGGTTCAACCGGGCGCTGGACGCGGTGCGGCCGATTGGCTCGCTGGTCAAGCCGGCGGTGTACCTGACCGCGCTGGAAAAACCGAGCAAGTA
This sequence comes from Pseudomonas sp. G1002, assembly GCF_013385455.1. Taxonomy (NCBI): domain Bacteria; kingdom Pseudomonadati; phylum Pseudomonadota; class Gammaproteobacteria; order Pseudomonadales; family Pseudomonadaceae; genus Pseudomonas; species Pseudomonas sp. G1002. Next base: position 8,569 of record NZ_JACAPY010000006.1, on the reverse strand, counting down.
CACGCTGACCAGTTGGCTGTCCGATGACCCGCTGTCGGTCAAAGGGGCTGATGGCCAGATGTGGACGCCGCATAACTTTGATCGTCGCTCCCACGGTACGATTTTCCTGTACCAGGGCTTGGCGCATTCCTACAACATCTCGACTTCCCGCCTCGGCCTTGAACTGGGCGTGCCGAACGTGCTCAAGACGCTCGGCCGGTTGGGCATCACTCGTGAGTTCCCGGCGTTCCCATCGATGCTGTTGGGTGCGGGCGCGATGAGTCCGATGGAAGTGGCGACCATGTACCAGACCCTGGCCAACGGTGGTTTCAATACGCCGATGCGTGGGATCCGGAGCGTGTTGACGGCCGAAGGCGAACCGCTCAAGCGCTATCCGTTCCAGATTCAGCAACGCTTTGACCCGGCCTCGATCTACCTGATCCAGAACGCCATGCAGCGCGTGATGCGCGAAGGTACCGGGCGCTCGGCCTACAACGTGCTGCCGGCCAACCTGACACTGGCTGGCAAGAGCGGTACCAGTAACGATTCGCGGGACAGCTGGTTCGCAGGGTTCAGCCAGGACCTGCTGGCAGTGGTTTGGCTGGGGCGTGATGACAACGGCAAGACGCCGTTTACCGGTGCCACCGGCGCGTTGCAGGTATGGACCAGTTTCATGAAAAAGGCCGATCCACTGCCGCTGAACATGCCGCAGCCGGACAATATCGTCCAGGCCTGGATCGATCCGCACACCGGCCAGGGTTCCGATGCCAACTGTCCGGGCGCGGTGCAGATGCCGTATATTCGCGGCAGCGAGCCACCACCCGGTGCAGCGTGCGGAGCCAGTGCGCCCGCCAGTGCTGAATCGGTGATGGATTGGGTCAAGGGCTGGATGAATTAAGCAAAGAGGGTTTCACGTGAACAAGTTGTTGATTCCAGCTATTACAGTTTTGGCATTGCTCGGTGGTTGCGCCAGCGTGGAGCGGGGCTCTATTCCGGTGGTGGACTCCAGTACAACGGTGTCCAACAACGACCGGATCTCGGCCAACGGCGGCTTCCGCCAAACCGTTACCAACCGCCCTGCCCAGGCCCGGCCCCAGGCGCAAGCCGTGCCTCAGGACTCTGGTGTAGTGGTGATGATCCCGGGTGGCGGCGCTGCCACCTCGGCTCCGATCAGTACTCAGCCGTGGACCCCAGGCCCAAGTACATCGGGCCCGATCGACGCCACGCCGATTCAAACGGCACCGATCAACCAGGGCACCTACAACATGCCGTCGACGCCGAGTGGAATTCCTTCCGCCAGCAGTGCCGGCGGCCTGTCAGCCGATGAGCAGTTGGATGGCCCGGTGCTGGCGTTGCTCACCACTGCCCAACAGCAGCAGTCGGGCGGCGATCTGAACGGCGCATCGTCGAGCCTTGAGCGCGCCCAGCGCGTGGCACCGCGTGAACCGCAAGTGCTATACCGCCTGGCTCAGGTTCGCATGGCCCAGGGCGATGCCCCGCAAGCTGAACAATTTGCCCGTCGCGGCCTGACCCTGGCCAATGGCCGTCCAGACCTGCAGGCCAGCCTGTGGAACTTGATCGGTGATGCCCGCGAGAAGCAAGGCGATGCTGCCGGCGCCGCTCAGGCTCGGCAAAAAGCCAAGGTAAGCCTCTGATGGATGCACGCTTTCCGGCGATTGCCGAACAGTTGTTGTTGATCGAGCGCGAACTGCGCTTGCAGGGCTGGTGGGACGAAGTGTCCCCCAGTGCTGAAGCCTTGAGCAGTGTTGAGCCGTTTTCCGTCGACACACTGGACTTTCACCAGTGGCTGCAATGGATTTTCCTGACACGGATGAAGCAAATCCTCGAACAGGACCTGCCATTGCCCAATGCGTCTGGAATTCTGGAGATGGCCGAGATGGTTTACGCCGATCGGCCACTTGAGAGCCTTGGCCTGCGGACTGCGCTGAAAAAGTTCGATCAACTGATCGTCGACGCTCGTTAATTGCCTGGCTGCCGGTTTTTCCGGCAGTCTTGCGCATATTTCTACCGCTTTGCGCCATTCAGGCGAGTTTTATCCCTCCTCAAGCCCCTTTCTTCTACGTTCTCATGCGCTTAGTTGGAAAAAAGCGCAATTATTGCTTGACTTGGAGGGGCTGAAACAGAAGAATCCAAAGTCCGCTGTAGAGGGACTGCCAGAAGCAGACCCACTCAGCAGATCATGAGGCGCATACCCGCGCCGACCTGTTACACCCGCAACGCGTTACCTCGCGCTGGGTGGGAAAATCCCGCAACACTTGGGACGCTCCCAATACTTGCTCAGTCAGTGCTGACGTAGTCGGCGACCACCGTCGCTCATGCTCTGCTGAGAAGTAAACCTATTAAGACCCGTCGGTTTTTAACGGACGGTATTCTGGCGTTTTAGAGGTGAACAACGTGGAGCTTTTATCTGGCGGTGAGATGCTCGTCCGCTTTTTGCGTGACGAAGGCGTCGACTATATCTACGGGTACCCAGGTGGTGCTCTGCTGCATGTCTACGACGCACTGTTCAAGGAACCGGCTGTTACCCACATCCTGGTTCGCCACGAACAAGCTGCTACCCATATGGCTGACGGTTACGCCCGTGCCACCGGTAAAGCCGGTGTGGTACTGGTGACTTCCGGCCCTGGCGCGACCAATGCCATTACCGGCATCGCGACGGCCTATATGGACTCCATCCCGATGGTGATCATTTCCGGCCAGGTGGCGAGCACCATGGTCGGTACCGATGCATTCCAGGAAACCGACATGATCGGTATTTCCCGGCCGATCGTGAAACACAGCTTCATGATCAAGCATGCCTCGGAAATCCCGGAAGTCATGAAGAAGGCGTTCTACCTCGCACAGTCCGGTCGCCCGGGTCCTGTAGTGGTCGATATCCCGAAAGACATGACCAACCCGGCGGAAAAATTCGAATACATCTTCCCGAAGAAAGCCAAGCTGCGTTCCTACAGCCCGGCCGTTCGCGGGCACTCGGGGCAAATCCGCAAGGCGGCAGAAATGCTGTTGGCGGCCAAGCGTCCAGTGCTCTACTCGGGTGGTGGGGTGATTCTGGGCGGCGGTTCTGCACCGCTGACCGAACTGGCCAAGCTGCTCAACCTGCCAGTCACCAACACCTTGATGGGCCTTGGCGCGTTCCCGGGTTCGGACCGTCAGTTCGTCGGCATGCTCGGCATGCACGGCAGCTACACCGCCAACCTGGCCATGCACCATGCTGACGTGATCCTCGCCGTCGGTGCGCGGTTCGATGACCGGGTGATCAATGGCGCGAGCAAGTTCTGCCCGAATGCCAAGATCATCCACATCGATATCGACCCGGCATCCATCTCCAAGACCATCAAGGCCGACGTGCCTATCGTTGGTCCTGTGGAAAGCGTGCTGACCGAAATGGTCGCTGCGCTGAAGGAAATCGGCGAAGCCCCGAACAAGGATTCCGTTGCCAGCTGGTGGAAGCAGATCGACGAGTGGCGCGGTGATCGCGGCCTGTTCCCTTACGACAAGGGTGATGGCAGCGTCATCAAGCCACAGACCGTGATCGAAACCCTGTGCGAAGTGACCAAGGGCGATGCCTTTGTGACCTCCGATGTGGGCCAGCACCAGATGTTCGCGGCGCAGTACTACAAGTTCGACAAGCCTAACCGCTGGATCAACTCCGGTGGCCTGGGCACGATGGGCTTTGGTTTCCCTGCGGCCATGGGTGTGAAGCTGAGCTTTCCGGATACTGACGTTGCGTGCGTCACCGGCGAAGGCAGTATCCAGATGAACATCCAGGAACTGTCGACCTGCCTGCAATATGGCTTGCCGGTGAAGATCGTCTGCCTGAACAACGGTGTACTGGGCATGGTTCGCCAGTGGCAGGACATGAGCTACGGCAGCCGTCACTCCCATTCCTACATGGAGTCTCTGCCTGACTTCGTCAAATTGGTTGAAGCCTATGGCCATGTCGGCATGCGCATCACCGATCTGAAGGATTTGAAGCCGATGATGGAAGAGGCGTTCGCCATGAAGGACCGCCTGGTGTTCCTCGATATTCAGGTCGACACCAGCGAGCACGTCTACCCGATGCAGATCAAAGACGGCTCCATGCGCGATATGTGGCTGAACAAGACGGAGCGTACCTAATCATGCGGCACATTATCTCCCTGCTTCTGGAGAACGAACCGGGCGCTCTGTCACGTGTGGTCGGACTGTTTTCGCAACGCAACTACAACATCGAAAGCCTGACGGTGGCGCCGACCGAAGACCCGACCTTGTCGCGTCTGACGCTGACCACCGTTGGCCATGATGAGGTGATCGAGCAGATCACCAAGAACCTCAACAAGCTGATCGAAGTGGTCAAGCTGGTCGACTTGTCGGAGAGTGCCCACATCGAGCGTGAGCTGATGCTGGTCAAGGTCAAGGCCACGGGGGCACAACGGGCCGAGATCAAGCGCACTACCGACATTTATCGCGGGCAGATCGTCGATGTGAGCGCCAGCGTTTATACCGTTCAACTGACCGGTACAAGCGACAAGCTGGACAGCTTCATCCAGTCGATCGGGACGGCCTCGATTCTGGAAACTGTACGCAGTGGCGTCACCGGGATTGCTCGTGGCGACAAAGTACTCAGCATCTAACTCAAATTTAGCGAATGGCCTTAAACGGCCTGGATATATAGAGGAACCTCATGAAAGTTTATTACGATAAAGATTGTGACCTGTCGATCATCCAGGGCAAAAAAGTCGCCATCATCGGCTACGGTTCCCAGGGCCACGCTCAAGCGTGCAACCTGAAAGATTCCGGCGTTGACGTGACCGTTGGCCTGCGCAAAGGCTCGGCCACTGTTGCCAAGGCTGAGGCCCACGGCCTGAAAGTGACTGACGTTGCTTCTGCTGTTGCTGCTGCCGACCTGGTCATGATCCTGACCCCGGACGAGTTCCAGTCCGCGCTGTACAAGAACGAAATCGAGCCGAACATCAAGAAGGGCGCCACCCTGGCCTTCTCCCACGGCTTCGCGATCCACTACAACCAGGTTGTGCCGCGCGCCGACCTCGACGTGATCATGATCGCGCCGAAAGCACCGGGCCACACCGTGCGCTCCGAGTTCGTCAAAGGCGGCGGTATCCCTGACCTGATCGCGATCTACCAGGACGCCTCGGGCAACGCCAAGAACGTTGCACTGTCCTACGCTGCTGGCGTGGGTGGCGGTCGTACCGGCATCATCGAAACCACCTTCAAGGACGAGACTGAAACCGACCTGTTCGGCGAACAAGCCGTTCTGTGTGGCGGTACCGTTGAACTGGTCAAGGCCGGTTTCGAAACCCTGGTTGAAGCTGGCTACGCGCCAGAAATGGCCTACTTCGAATGCCTGCACGAACTGAAGCTGATCGTTGACCTCATGTACGAAGGCGGTATCGCCAACATGAACTACTCGATCTCCAACAACGCCGAATACGGCGAGTACGTGACTGGCCCGGAAGTGATCAACGCCGAGTCCCGTCAGGCCATGCGCAACGCCCTGAAACGTATTCAGGACGGCGAATACGCCAAAATGTTCATCAGCGAAGGTGCAACCGGCTACCCTTCGATGACCGCCAAGCGTCGTAACAACGCCGCTCACGGTATCGAGATCATCGGCGAGCAACTGCGCTCCATGATGCCGTGGATCGGTGCCAACAAGATCGTCGACAAAGCCAAAAACTAAGTCGTACGGATCAAGGGAAAACGCGGCTTAGGCCGCGTTTTTTCGTTTGCGGGGCAGGTTCTGGTATAAAGCTGCATCGTTTGCGGGCGAACACTCGCCGCAAGTTTCTGTCGAAATTTTTCACACCGTTGCAAGGTAAAGTCCATGAGCGAACGTCCCGAAGAGCCAAACCAGGCCTCTGACGCCGAAAGCCTGCTACCGATCGATGAACATGTCGAAGAAGGGCACGATGCTGAAGGCCGTAAAGTCCGGCATCGTGGCATCTATCTTCTGCCCAATCTGTTCACCACTGCGAACCTGTTCGCGGGGTTCTACTCCATCATCAATTCCATGAGTGCCCAGAGTGCGTTGGCGGCCGGCGATGCGGCCGGGGCCAGCAAGTACTTTGGTTTTGCCGCGATAGCGATCTTCGTCGCCATGGTCCTTGATGGCCTGGATGGCCGGGTTGCGCGGATGACCAACACCCAGAGTGCCTTTGGCGCCGAGTATGACTCGCTGTCGGACATGGTTGCCTTCGGTGTGGCGCCGGCGTTGCTCGCATTTGCCTGGGCGCTGGGTGATATGGGCAAGGTTGGCTGGATGGTTGCCTTCATCTATGTGGCGGGCGCGGCATTGCGTCTGGCGCGCTTTAATACCCAGGTGGGGACTGCCGACAAGCGCTACTTCATTGGCTTGGCCAGTCCGGCTGCGGCGGGTGTGGTAGCCGGTATTGTCTGGGCATTCAGCGACTACGGTATCCAGGGTTCCAAGATGTCGTTCCTGGTGGCCTTGATGGTTGCGGCGGCCGGCATGCTGATGGTCAGCAATATCAAGTACAACAGCTTCAAGGAGCTGGATCTCAAAGGGCGTGTGCCGTTTGTGGCTATCCTGGCAGTGGTGCTGGTGTTTGCCGTGGTCTTCAGTGATCCGCCGCGAATCCTGCTGCTGGCTTTCCTTGTGTATGCCGCGTCCGGCCCGGTGCAGTACCTTCTGCATCTTCGTCAGCGCAAAACGTTGCCTTAATGTAATTTCCCCCATACTCCGCAGTCTATTGGTGCATCTGTCCTCCAAAGCTGCGGAGTTGCCATGTTAATCAAGTTTCCCAAAGCGTCTGATTGCCAAGAATCGGATGTCACGCCTGAATCCCTCTATTTCTCTCGCCGCAGCTTGCTCGGTGGTGCGCTTGCCGGCCTGGCTGCCAGCAGCCTGCCGCGTTGGGCCAGTGCGGATGATGCGGCACGTTATGCCGATGTCGAGCCGGGCAATGCACCTGGCTGGTTTGCCGAAAAGCTCCCGGGTACCAAATGGCAGGCGATTACCGTCAAGGACGAGGCCATCACCCCTTTCAAGGACGCAACCCACTACAACAACTTCTATGAGTTCGGTACGGATAAGGGCGACCCTGCAGCCAATGCCGGGTCTCTGAAGACTGAGCCGTGGAGTGTGGTGATAGATGGTGAGGTCGCCAAACCTGGGCGCTATGCGCTTGAAGACTTCATGAAGCCCTATCAGTTGGAAGAGCGAATCTATCGACTGCGCTGTGTAGAGGCCTGGTCGATGGTCATTCCGTGGATAGGGTTCCCTATATCGGAACTGCTCAAGCACGTCGAGCCGACCTCGAACGCCAAGTACATTCGTTTTGAAACCCTGCAGGACCCCAAGAGCATGCCGGGGCAGCGGTCCAACTTCGCCTTGATCGACTGGCCTTATGTAGAAGGGCTGCGATTGGATGAGGCGATGAATCCCCTGGCGATCCTTGCGGTGGGCATGTATGGGCGGGAGCTGCCGAACCAGAACGGCGCGCCGTTGCGGTTGGTGGTGCCGTGGAAGTACGGATTCAAGAGCGTCAAGTCGATCGTGCGCATCAGCCTGGTCAGCGAGCAGCCGAAAACCACCTGGCAAAGTATTGCCGCGAGTGAGTATGGGTTCTACGCAAATGTGAATCCTACCGTCGACCATCCGCGTTGGACCCAGGCGCGGGAGCGGCGGTTGCCCAGCGGGCTGTTCAGTCCCAATGTGCGTGAGACACAAATGTTCAACGGCTACGCCGATGAAGTCGCTTCTCTTTATACGGGCCTCGATCTGCGGAAGAACTATTGATGCGCTATCCGATCTGGCGCATCGGCGTCTTTATAGCAGCGGCGGTGTGGCCGCTGTTCTGGCTGTACGAGGCCTGGAGCTTTGCGCTGGGACCTGACCCGGGCAAGGTGCTGATGGATCGGCTCGGGCTTGGCACCTTGATTCTGTTGTTAATAACCCTGGGTATGACACCGTTGCAGAAGCTCAGTGGTTGGGCGGGGTGGATCGCCGTGCGACGGCAACTGGGATTGTGGTGCTTTGCCTATGTGGTTTTGCATCTCGCTGCTTACTGCGTGTTTATCCTTGGGTTGGATTGGTCGCAGTTGGGGGTTGAGCTACGGAAGCGGCCTTACATTATTGTGGGTACCTTGGGATTCCTTTCTCTATTGGTGCTGGCAGTCACCTCCAACCGATACAGCCAGCGTCGCCTTGGTGTGCGCTGGAAGAAACTGCATCGTTTGGTTTACGTGATTCTCGGGCTTGGTTTGCTGCATATGCTGTGGATCGTGCGGGCAGATCTCAAGGAGTGGGCTATCTATGCATCTATAGGGGCGCTGCTTCTGGTCCTGCGTATACCACCGGTGACGCGCCGAATTCCCCGTCTTATTGCTAAAAAACCATCTTCTGCAACAAAAGCGTAATTAACCCTTGACGGCAGATTCTGGAAGTCTATAATTCGCCCCACTTCCGGCGCAGTCGAAACGGAAAACTCCTTGGCAAACAAAGAGTTATGTAGGTTTCGACAGCGAGTTGCCTCAGGTCATCGAAGCCCAGAAGGAGTTAGTAAGGCGGTGTTGTTTGGCCCTATTAACGTTTCGATTTCCTGGGGCG